>JAFWYQ010000053.1 GCA_017517605.1 Bacteroidaceae bacterium | reverse complement strand
GTCCATCTTTAGAATATACAATAAATGAATTTGAACTAAGATACTCTATTCTCTTGTAATCCTCAATATACGACGCATATGTTGCCCCTATCTCAAGATTACGGCCTGAAACCAATATCAAGCGTTGGTCATCCAGCATTAGACGGTCACTATAGCCCATCCTGACATAATCTGCATATCCATCGTATGCTACGGTAGACCCAGTACGACTAATGGCAGAAAATGCAGAAAAACTCCAACCATACCCCATAATGCCATTTTTACTCTGGCTGTTGTAGTTGACTGTTATTTGAGGATGCACACCGTTTATACCCTCTGGAACTTTAATAGGGATTTGATACAAAGCTGCACCAGTAGAAGAAACAGAAGCATGTCCACTGATTCTTCCTACAGGAAGGTTCGTGTTCAACGTTCTATTGGATGACGGATAATTTTGATAAACTATATTCTCGACATCATCGGCAAAAATACTATTTGCAATAAAAAACAAAAGTATTGTAATCCACTTAACACTTAATTTCATAACAATCACTTTCTTAAGAACTTCCAATTAGAAGAGTAGTCACCTATGATAATCTTCAACACATACGTCCCCGTCGAATAACCTGCCATATCCAAGGTAAATGTGGGATTCACGTTGATATTTGACTGCAACAATGCCCCTTGCACGTTGTAGAGAAAATAACGAATCGGAAAATCCTCACTATAATTTTCGATAACGACTTTTACGTTTGTTTCGCTTGGATAAATTTTTACTGTACTTTCTTTCATTGTTTCTCTTACAAAATAGTCTTCTTCAGGATTCATTACTCGGGTTAAAACAATTGTTCGAGACACTCGATTCCCCGCAGAATCATACACATAAGATACCCTGGTTTGAGCCATTCCACTTATAATATGGCAAACTAAACAAATAAAAAAAGTAAGTTTAAAAATGCTTTTCATGATTGCTCATTTATATTATTTGCAAAGGAACACTATTTTTATGACATCGGCAAGTTTTTACTCGCATATATTTAGCCTGCCACAGATAAAATTAAAATCAGCATTGCTCAGACATCCCACGTTGCTACATATCCTTACTTTATTCTTCCAATGCGAAAAGACGGATTATGGAAATCCATCGTTTGACTATGGAAGGGCAGGCGTGGATTATGGAAGTTCATGACTGGCCTGACGAGACGGACAAGCATGACAGCATCGCCCTTTGGGAAGAACCGTATCTTGAGGCCGGAAGAACCATATCTTCGAAAGAGGGCTTGCCGCCGAGCCGCCTATATACGCGTAAAATGCATATAGCGTGCGTGTGGGCGCGAGAGTTAAGGGAATTTAACTATTGCGTCTCGCCCACACGCACGCGCGTTATACACATTTCACGTATATAGGTGGCTCGGCGGCACGACAATAGAAAAATAGGAGGTAAAATATCTTGGAATTACCTTTAATTTTCCCTTATTTTGTACTATCTTTGCAGCCGAAAAAAGTGTAAACAAAGGAGTAATAATCAAATCATTGACTAAATACATGAGAAAAAAACTAATTACATTGGCTGCCTCAGCATTGATGGCGGTACAGGGAAGCGTGTGGGCACAAAATGTGGTGTACTACAGCCAAGACTTCCAGGGTGACAGTAAACCTGCTGAGTTGCTCTATTACGATGGGGATGGGAATCAACTGAGTGACGACTTGGTGGGCACAGGATTGGAATGTGGCACTTGGCACATTATCCGAATGAATGCAGGCGACACAAACAAATTGATGGGAAGCGCCTCAACCTTCACCACTCCGGGCAAAGCCAACGACTGGATGGTGACTCCACAAATCAAGATTTACGGCACGGGAGCTAAATTGACATGGAAATCCATGTCGGCCTCACGTGTAAAAAAGGACGGGCTGAAAGTTTACATTTCTACCAAAGGATATGAAATGAAAGACTTTGAGGCAGACCCCATCTTTAGTGTCGAAGCCGAAGAAACTACATTCCAAGAGCATGAGGTAAGTTTGGACAAGTATGTTGGACAAACCATTTACATTGCTTTCGTAAATGACTCTTATGACAAATATGTTATCTGTGTGGACGACATTCAAGTGAGCGGACCTGCCGCTACCGAGGCACAGGATCGTGCCAGTTTTGAGGTGACTACTCCACTGATGACCGATACAGGCAAGGCACAGATGAGCGTGGAAGTCAAAAACTTGAAATCACCCGTCCTGGATGCTGTAAAGGTATGCTACCGTGCCAACGACCAATTGGTTGAACAAGAATTCAAGAATCTCGGATTAAGCAAAGGAGATCGAAAGACACTGACTCTTGACCAAACAGAGAATGTCCCCTTGAATACCACCCTCATGTATGACATTTGGGTAGAGGTGGATGGTGACCGCACCTATTCTGTTCGCGACTCTATCCGTGGAACCTACTTTGTAAGCAACCGACGTACCCTTATCGAAGAGGGCACAGGAACCTGGTGCGGAAACTGTCCGGGCGGAACCATTGCATTGGAATATATGGAAAACAACTATCCCGACAATGTGGTGAGCATCGCTGTACACAACGATGATGCCATGGAAATCGCTGCCTACAACGACTTCTGCCAATACCCGGCCTTCCCCATGATGTTGGTTGACCGCAAATACTTGGGTCTTCCCGCCGAACTGGACGAGGATTACAACTACTCTTTCCTGGTACCAGGAAGCGGTGTGGAATACTTCTTCCAATTGGCACAACGTTTCATCGCTGAAGCAGAATTGAGCGGTACAGTCACATTGACCGACGCAGAAAAGAACCGCCTGGAAATCAAGGTTGACAGCCGTTTTATCAACGATTGCAAATCCAATGGATACGACATTGCCCTTATCCTTTTGGAAGATAGCGTGACTGCTCCCGACGGCAGCATGTACCAACAGTCGAACTACTATGCAAGCACCAAATATACCTTTGTAGGAAAGAAAGACACCATCCTCAATAGTGGTGGATGGGGTGCATTGCCCGGTACCGTACGCATGAAGTTCAATCACGTAGCGCGTGCCGCCTACAATGGTTCGTTCAACGGATATGGCAACAACAATGGTTTGCCCGCAAACGTCAAAGGCGGAGAGGTTTACACCAGCACTTACACTTGGGATGTACCCGCCGGTACAGTCAACCACATGAAAAATGCCAGCGTAGTAGCCCTCATGACCGATGCCACTGGCTACATCGTAAACTGTTGCAAGATGCATGTCAACACTGATGCTGATGCCATCCAACAAGTAGAAAATACAAACGATGCCACCATCACCGCCATCTACACCCCCGACGGCGCACAGGTAAACAAGTTGCAAAAAGGTATCAACATCGTGAAATATACTGATGCCAAAGGCAACACCTTCACTCGCAAGGTGGTGAAATAAACAAGTACAGAGTTACAAGTAGCCATACGGCACAAAACAAAAGCCAAGGAGCGTCATCCCGACATCCTTGGCTTTTTTGCGCGCATACGTTTATTAATCTTAATGCTTTTTATGAAAATCCCAATGAGAGAGGGTCAAGCTATAAAGCTTTCCCCTCCATTCAATATACGTTGAAGGCTGATACTATATAATTCGATAAAGAATGCATTCATATGCGGACAAGAATACTATTCTTTTAACCGAAAGAATGGTATTCTTTGATTCTATTGAGAGGAAGTATCACTTCTGTTCAAGCAAATTGTCTTTTGGCATGACAAGCATCATGATGATGTAGAGTATGACTCCGGGGAAGGCCGCTGAGAAGAAGGCCAAAAGGATGTAGGCGATGCGCACTACGGTAGCGTCGAGGTCGAGGTATTCGGCCAATCCGCCGCATACACCTGCAATCTTGCAATCTCGGGTTGAACGTCTGAGTCTTTTTTCCATAATTTTTTTATTTTTAGTTGACAAGTTAACGAGTTGATAAGGTTACAAGGTGACGAGGTTGGTGCCGCATGGCCCTTGTCAACTCGTATCTCGTCAACTCGTCAACTGAATTATCACTTCACTTTATTCAGTTTGAAGTCGGTGGCAGAGAACCACGTACCGTTCCAATAGCCAGTGGCTCCGTTGCGGTTGGTCACGCCATAGCGGATGATGCTGTCGGTCACTTCGATGTTGTTGATGTGAACGCGACTCCATCCATAACCGCGCTTGCGGTTGGCATCAGCGATGCGCTTCACTTCACCCGTCAGGGTGCTGTCGTTATTCAACGAGACATTAGCCATCTGCCATATCTCGCCACCCGTATTGGAATAAACGGGGAAGGAGGCTGCAAAACGCTCACCATTGCTGTTGAAGGCATAGATTTCGGGGCCCTCGCCATTGGTACGTACGGCCGCTTCGAGGCTATAGGTGCCCGGAGTGATGTGTACGGTACGTTCCAAGGTGTAGTTCATGTTCGGATGCTCGGAATAGCCATCGATATAATAGGTATTCCTATCGCCGGTATAGTATTCACCGTTCGTTCTATAATTGAACGTATTCTCATGCGACACAATCTCCCAACCACGGTCGGCGAGCCAATCAATCTCCTCCTGATTGCGACGCTCTTCGCGTTGTTCACGATATTCTTGACGTATCTGGTCGGAAGTATAATCCATCTCCATTCCAAAACCGACCAACGAGGAAATGCCCACAATCAGCGACACGAAGAAGATGGCCAAGTAAATCCACAACATACGGCCAAGGGACTTGCCTTTACCCAACACACGCATAATGACATGGATAATCAGAATCACAATCACCAATGCAGCTACAAAGAGGGCAATGCCGGAAACCCAAGTCAACCCATTATTGGCTATGTGGTTTAACATCAACAGGTCATCACTTCCCATGCCCATCCCATGTTGTACTACACCACTATTGAAGATAAATCCAAAGAAACTGACGCCAAACAGTACTATCAGTAACCAGCAGAATCCAACCAAAGCCATGGATGCCAACACAAAAACAAGGGCGGCTTTGATGATGACAATCAGCACCTGTACAAAACCACTCCGATTGGCCGCCGGACGCTCTGGAGCATTGGCGTTGTTTACAATCTCTTCGTTCAGCGATTCCATCGTCACGGGCTTGCCGTGCATACGCAGGCGGTCTTCGGGTGTCTTGGCCTCAGGAATAATCAAGGCAAGGACGATGTAGAGAATCAATATCGTCCAGAAGGAGATAGGAACAAAAGGAATGGGCACAATGGCCAGCAGCACTACGGCAAGGCGTACCCACACAGGTTCGATACCCCAGTAACAGCTGAGTCCCGAAAGGACACCGCACAGCAGTTTGTCGTCGGGATTGCAATAGAGGCGTTTCTTCGACACCTGCTCACTGAACCATTCGCGTCCGCGATGTCCGTTGGCAGAGCCAGTTTCTCCATCATCAGAGGCTTCGTCCAGTTCTTCAGGATTACCTATGCGTCCGATGATTTCCTTCACCAATGCGATGTCTATCGGCTCGCGGCCATCGTTCTTCAATTCCAGCATCAGTTCAGCCACGCGGTGTTCAATGTCGTCGGCAATCTCTTCGCCTCCCTCCTTGCGGGAGAAATATTTCTTTATGTCACTCAAGTAGCGGTTAAGCAACTCGTATGCGTCTTCATCAATGGCATACAGTGTGCCAAAGAAGTTGATGGTTATGTTCTTTTTCATTTAACTCTTAATTTTTAATTCTTTAATTCTTAACTTCCAACCGGATAGGGCTTTCAGCTTTGAGGTGGCCTACGGTAGTGGCCAGCTCATTCCAAGCACAATCGAGGCCAGCCAAGAAGAGTTCCCCCTCGGTGGTGAGGGCATAGTACTTGCGCGGTGGCCCTTGGGTCGATTCGCGCCATTCGTAGCTGAGCAATCCGTCATTCTTCAGGCGGGTAAGTAGCGGGTAGAGGGTTCCCTCGACCACTATCAACTCAGCATCCTTCAAGCGGACAATGATGTCAGAGGCATACGATGGCTCCTTACGCAGGAGCAACATCACGCAATACTCCAACATGCCTTTCCGCATCTGCGATTTTGCATTGTCTACATTCATACTTTTTATTCTATACAAACTACCAATTCAGCACTGTCAATCAAGAGCTTATGGCCATTGAAGAGGTCTTGCAAGTCGGACGAACCACCCCTTCAAGCTCCATCGACGATGCAAATATAGGCAATACTTAGGTACTTTGTATTACATAGTACTAATAGTTTAAGAAGTTTTAACGATTAAGAAATGAATTGTAATAATTCAGCGAAACAAATTATTTAGAACACAGAGGCACAGAGACACAGAGTTTTTTTCCTTTTATAGTGACAAATATGTTATCTCCGTGTCTTTGTGTTCTTCCCAATAAATTGAGCGTTTGTATTATCGCTGAATAGTTACGATGAATTGTAACTGTTCAGTGATTTTGGAGTATCTACGAAAAAGCGGCGCGCCAACTTGAAATGACACACCGCTTTGGGGAAATATAATTAATTTTACGAATGTACAAGTGATTTACACGCGTTATGCCTGATTGACCTCCACGGTTGCTTTGGCTTTTTCCAACGCCTCGTTGATGTTCGAGCAGATGTTCTCTTTGCCAAGCAATTCGTAGAATTTACTCTTTTCGAGCACTTTGTGCACCTTCTCGTTCACTCCTGAAAGGATAATCTGAATGCCTTCGCGCTGACAGATTTCGCAGAAGTTGGCCAAGTTGTGGATACCCGTAGAGTCGATGAAGGGCACTTTACGCATACGGATGATGCGCACCTTGGGACGGTCGCCCATGTTCTGCATCACCTCCTCGAAACGGTTGGCCACACCGAAGAAGTAAGGACCGTTGATTTCGTACACCTCTACACCCTCGGGCACGACAAGGTGTTCCTCGTGAATCTCCATGTCGCTTTCGGCATTGGGGTCAATCTCGTCAGTAATGACAGACACCTGTGTAGTCTCGGCCATGCGACGCATGAAGAGCAGACAGGCAATGACCAATCCCACCTCGATGGCGATGGTAAGGTCGAAGATGACAGTCAGGATAAAGGTGATGAGCAGTACGGTGATGTCCGACTTGGGATTCTTCAACAACTGCTTGAAGGTGCGCCACTCGCTCATATTATAAGATACGATGACCAACACACCGGCCAAGCAGGCCATGGGAATGTATTGTGCCAACGGCATCAGGAAGAGGAAGATGAGCAACAACATGGCCGCATGGATGATACCGGCGATGGGTGTGCGTCCACCGTTGTTGATATTGGTCATGGTGCGGGCAATGGCGCCGGTAGCCGGAATACCGCCAAAGATGGGCGACACAATGTTGGCAATACCCTGTCCCACCAGCTCCTGGTTGGAGTCGTGATGGTCGCCTGTCACACCATCGGCCACGGTGGCCGATAGCAACGACTCGATGGCGCCCAACACAGCAATAGTAATGGCGGGCGAGATGAGTTGCTTGATGGTTTCCCACGTCATATTAGGCATTTCAGCATCGGGCAAAGTACTGTTGATGGTGAAGCGGTCACCGATAGTCTCGATGCTGGTCACTCCTGCGTATGTCTTCAACAAATAAGCCGCGATGGTCATCACCACAATGGCAATGAGCGAACCGGGCACCTTCTTGAAAACACGGGGAGTGAGGGCGATGATGGCGACACTCAGCAGGCCTACTGCCGTTGACCACCAGTCAATCGTGTGGAAATGGTGGAAATAGACGCCCCATTTGGCCATGAAGTCGGCCGGTACACTGGCTATCTCCAACCCGAAAAGATCCTTGATTTGTGTCGTAAAGATAGTAAGTGCAATACCACTGGTGAAACCCACTACGATGGGATAAGGAATGTATTTGATGATGGTTCCCAAATGAAACACACCCAACAAGATAAGGAATATACCCGCCAGAATGGTGGCGATGGTCAACCCCTCCATTCCGTATTGTTGGATAATACCATAGATAATCACGATGAATGCACCCGTGGGACCACCGATCTGCACTTTGCTACCACCGAATGCCGATATGGCAAAACCGGCTACGATAGCAGTGATTATACCCTTTTCGGGCGATACACCCGAAGCAATACCGAAGGCAATAGCCAACGGCAAGGCCACGATACCAACAATGATACCGGCCATCAAATCAGCCATGAACATCTCCTTGTTGTATCTACGCAAAGATTTCAGGAGGGCAGGCTTGAATACAAAACCTTTCATTTTGAATTAGCTTCTAATTACCTTAAAAAACTTGTTACCTATTCAACTCTTCTTCTCTAAGAGGCCGCAAAATTAGATATTTTTAAGAAATTGACAAAGAAAAGTTGAAATATGTTTTATTCTTATGTACTATTTTCATAGTTGAGTGGCCGACCAAACGTAGTCAAGTGGCCGACCAAACGTAGTTGAGTGGCCGAATGTAGTCAAGTGTTTGACTATGCATGGTCAAAACATGGTATCAATGACTCTTCTTCGAAAGTTCTTCGAGCGTACGTCCTTCGTAGTCACAAATGGCCTGCTTGTAGTCTTCGGGCATCGACATGGGGGTTTGCTCTTTCAAATCATACACCACCATGACGGTGCGGCATTCACACTTCACCACACCGCTATCGGGGTCGATGGCGCGTTGCAACAGAGTAAAGCTCTTGTTTCCCAATTCGATTGTGGATGTTTCGATATTCACATTATCCATAAAGAAAATGGGATTCATAAAGTTGGCACTGATATTTGCCACCACAATGCCTACTTCGTTCCATTTCATGCGCCCAGAGAGTACCTCTTTTATGTAAGTAGTCTTGGCCAAGTCGTACAGAGAGAAATAGACTGAGTTGTTCACATGGCCGAATTGGTCTACATCGCTGAAACGGATTTGGGCGGGCATTGAATGCTTGAATGTCACATTTTCTATCATAATTTCTAATCTATTCTGATTTTGGGCGGCAAAGATACAACAAATTATCGGATTACAGAATCACATTTCTCCTTTTATTGCAATAATCGTGTTATTTTGTCAAAACAATGTGATAATGTGATAATGTGCCAATGTGCTGATGTGTCAATGTGCCAATGTGCCAATGTGATTAATGTGATAATAAAACGTGAAGAGAAATAAGGAGCGAGTAACTACAATTTCCTTATATCGAATTCGCATAGCCATTAACACATTAGCACATTGACACATTGGCACATTAGCACATTAGCACATTAATCACATTGGCACATTAAAAATTCTCCTCCTCCATTTGGAAGTAGGCTTGCGAGTGCTGGCATGCGGGACATTTCTTAGGAGCCTCTTTGCCACGGTGGATGTATCCACACTTGCGGCATTGCCATGTAACCTCATGTTCACGCGTAAACACCTGTTCACGCTCAATATTCATCATCAATCGTTGGTAGCGTTTTTCGTGAGCCTGTTCAGAAATCACGATTCGGCGATACATTTCGGCAATATGCGGAAATCCCTCGTGTTCAGCCGTTTCGGCAAAGGCGGGATAAAGTTCGAATGCCTCTTCGTGCTCGCCGGCAGCTGCCTCCTTCAAGTTCTCCAACGTAGTACCGATGACACCAGCAGGATAAGCCGCGGTAATGCTCACCATACCACCCTCAAGATGTTGAAACATGCGTTTGGCGTGCATACGCTCCTGTTCGGCCGTCTCCAAGAAGATGGCGGCAATCTGTTCGTATCCCTCCTTCATGGCCGCTTGGGCAAAGAATGTGTAACGGTTACGTGCCTGCGATTCACCGGCAAAGGAGGTGAGCAGGTTCTTTTCGGTCATGGTACCTTTAATACTCTTGTTCATTGCTATTCGTTTTTAATAGGGTTAATGATAAAACAACATGATTCACAACATAAAAAATACTGATTTGTTCAGAAAAAGGAGTATCTTTGATACCTCTTTCAAATAATATGCGTACATTTGTCACAGAAATTATTACTTGAACTTTTACAATACATCAGATTCTTACTATGAGAAAAAGCATCTTTCAATTGTTGTGCTGGATACTCTGCCTGATGCCAACACAACTCTTTGCCCTCACCATCAACGAAACAGGTGGCTGGTTCGAATCCGCCTATACCACCTTCACCCCTGTCGAGGGAGCAGCCACCTATCGTGTCCGTATCCGTCCGATGAATGGGGAATACGTTCAGTTAGACGCTCCGCTGGTGCGCAACTATGGGACATACGGACGGGCCGAAGCCATAGGGCTGAAAGCCGGCGAATACCAATTTGAAGTGACGGCCATGGACAATCAAGGAGAACCTATACCTGGCGAAATGGCCGAAACCCAACCTTTTGTTGTACGTGCACACGACCGAGCAGGATTTGCCCACTTGAGCTATTCAGACATAGGAGCCTATACCGACGACGGTACTCTGAAATCAGGTGCCAAAGTACTCTATGTATCAGCACAAACGGCCAAAACAGTGACGTGTGATGTAGCAACCAAAAGCAACGGAACTACACAAACATTCACCGGCCTTCAGGCCATCCTCGATGCCCGACAGAAGGGGTACGACAAAACTCCGTTGGCCATCCGCATCATCGGCACCATCGAAGCCGCCGACATGGACAAGTTCTCCAGCAGTGCCGAAGGGCTGCAAATCAAGGGGAAGAGCGCCTATGCCGAAATGAACATCACGCTGGAGGGTGTAGGAAATGATGCCACCATACGCGGATTCGGCATGTTGATTCGCAACTGCAAAAGTGTAGAGGTGCGCAACTTAGGCATCATGTTGTGCATGGACGACTGCATCTCCTTTGACTCCGACAACAGCCACTGTTGGGTGCACCATGTAGACTTCTTCTACGGACAAACGGGTAGCGACAGCGACCAAGCCAAAGGGGACGGTTCGCTCGACTGTAAGGGAGACTCGCAATATATGACCTTCTCGTACAACCGTTTTTGGGATTGTGGAAAGATGGCCCTATGCGGCATGACCAGCGAAAGTGGGGAAAACTTCATCACCTATCACCACAACTGGTTCGACCACAGCGACAGCCGCCACCCGCGCGTACGAACCATGACGGTGCACGTCTACAACAACTATTTCGACGGTATAGCCAAGTACGGCGTAGGGGCCACCATGGGCAGCAACGTGTTTGTGGAAAGCAACTATTTCCGCAACGTCAACAAACCCATGCTCATCTCCAAACAGGGCAGCGACGTAGCGGGTGGTAGCAAAGGAACTTTCTCGGGCGAGGATGGCGGCATGATAAAGGCATACGGCAATGTGTATGCCGAAAAGTCAAGCAATTTCCGACTCGTCACCCACAAGGAGAGCAGCACTGCCTTTGACTGCTACGAGGCTGACACGCGCGACGAGCAGGTGCCTTCTACCTACAAAACCTTACAAGGCGGCACCACCTACAACAACTTCGACACCGACCCCACCAAGATGTACACCTATACGGCAGATGACGCATCCGATGTGCCCAACATCGTCACCGGCACGTATGGAGCCGGACGTATGCAACACAGCGACTTTCAATGGACCTTCAACAACAGCAAAGACGATGCCGACTACAACGTGAATACCGCTTTGAAGACGGCTATCACCAACTACACCCCCTCGCTAATCGCCATTTTTGGAAAAGAGGACATGAAAGAAAGCGAGACTCCCGGAGAAGGAGACGATGACACACCCGCCACTCCCGACACCCCCACCCTCCCCACCGATGGGAACTACGCCTGCCACTTTACTGGACGGAAGCCTTCAAACCCGTTCTATACCATCACGGGTAACTATTCCAACAGCAAAGGACAAGCCACAGTGAACGGTACCACCTATACCGATTGCCTAAAGATTGAGAGCAGCACCAGCATACGATTCATCACCACCGAAGAGATGACACTCACCCTGGTGTTTGCAGAAGGCACCGTACCCAACATCAAGATTGACGGCACCAGCGTAAGTGCCACCAACAGCCACATCATTACCTGCACACTGCAAGCCGGCGCACACGAAATCACCAAGGATCGCACATTCAACCTGTTCTACATCAACCTTACCCCCTCGGCCAACAACATCGGCCACATACAAACCGAAGTTGACAACCACGCCAAAACATACTACGACCTGCAAGGCCGACAAGTGCAACACCCTTCACACGGCATCTATATATATAAAGGTAAGAAAGTAGTAAAATAGAGCGGCTTTATAAGGGCAGAAAAGCAAAAAGGAGGAGATAAAACGAACTTTTTGTTGAAAAAGTTTGCGCGTATCACAAAATGTGCTTACCTTTGCACCGCATTTAGCAAAATTGGGGTATGGTGTAATGGTAACACTACAGATTCTGGTCCTGTCATTTATGGTTCGAGTCCATATACCCCAACAAAAATAGGGGTGAGTGCCCGCTTCTTTTGACTTCGGTCAGGGAGGCGGGCTTTTTTGGGGTCAGTCCGAAAACCCGGTTGCGCCTCTTTTCGTTGGAACATAGAGACACTCAAGCTACAAGTTATCAGCTACGATTTTTCTTTAGAACACAGAGACACAAAAACACAGAGTTTATTTACTTTACAGGAGACAAATTCAAGCTACAAGTTGTCAGTCAGTACTCGTAGCTTGTAGCTCGTCACTCGTCACTGATATATAATCTCTGTGTTTCCGTGTCTCTGTGTCCCGATAAAAAAACAACTGGGTTTCCGGACTGACCCATATATTGTTATCACGGGAACATTACGTTACTAAAAACAGAAATCCCTCGCAAAAGAAAGACTTGCAAGGGAATATTCTTTGTACTCGAAGCGGGAATCAGGAATTAAACCCACGCGCAACAATGATAAAACATAATACATTGATAACCATATTTATAAATGTTAATCTTTTGCATTATATTGTATAATTGTGGTGCAATATTGCAATTCAGTGGTGCAAATTTTGTATATTTGCACCACATTAAATAATGGCATGCAATGAAAGGATTAACATTATTCAGAAGAACCACAAAATCAGAGGGAACCATCAAACTCAGATTCCGATTAAGGGATGGTCGTGGAGTTGACCTTTACCATAAGAGTGAGATAAAGGCCGACCTCAAGGATTTATCAAAATTC
>JAFWYQ010000052.1 GCA_017517605.1 Bacteroidaceae bacterium | reverse complement strand
CATGTTGTCGAAGTGGGGACATCGTATAAACCTCTTTCGTTTGACCGTAGCGACAATACAGAGGCCGGAATGTCATGGGCTTACGAAAATGGCGAATGGATTGATGTTTCAGGAAAGGGATATGGTGTACCTAATATTCAAATAAAGGTGGATGGAGTAAGTTCATTCACAGACTTGATGGTTCGCCCCATTCAGGCAGAGGGGTATCAAGTTGCAGGCAAAGCACAGGTGTTTGGTGGTCAGGTATTCAATTTTGGTTCTACGACCATCACTTCATTCGACATTACATGCAAATTGGGTAATGCTGAACCTGTTGTAACCTCTGTTTCCGGTATCTCCTTGGCAAGTGGAAAGTCATACAACTTTACATTGCCTGAATATGTAACTACAGAGTCTGGTGCTCTGAATTTGGAGGTATCTGTAAGCAATGTAAACGGTGCTGTTGATGCCGAAACGAGTGATAATGCAGCTCAAAGTGATATATTCTTTTACCCTGCAGGTATTGAAAAGAAGATATTGGTAGAAGTATTTACTGGTCAGACTTGTGGAAACTGTCCCACAGGACATTCCAATTTGGTCAATGCCATGAAAGGTATTGAAGATGAATTCATCGAAGTGGCTCATCATGCAGGATTCTATCCCGACCAATTTACGTTGGAAGAGAGTTATTCTTATACATGGCTTTATGCTACTTCAGGAACTTTTGCTCCTGCAGCAATGTTCAATCGTACAGCCATTCCAGCAATCAGTACTACTTCACCTGTATTTGCCAGTACAGATGGAGAGTCGGTAAGAACAGCAGTACAGGCATTCCGACAGACTCAGCCATACGTAGGATTGAAATTGTATAATCAGATTGATGCAACCACCCGTAAAGGAACTTTGGTTGTGGATGTGGAAACGTTTGTTGTTCCTTCAGATTCTATGCATACGTTGAATGTCTGGCTTGTACAAGACGGATTGATAGGAATGCAATCCGGTGGTGGTAGCAATTATGTGCATAATCATGTGTTCCGAGGAACATTCAATAACAGTGCATGGGGACAACAGATTACATTGAAGGCAGGTGAAACGGTGCGTCGTACTTTTGAGTATGAAATACCTTCTACAATTGCAGCAACCTATGGAGATTATAAAGGAACTGAATTTGAGGCATTGCTGGAGAATATGCAGATTGTCGCTTTTGTGAGCGATTTCAGCAGCACCAGTCCTACTGCCTGCAATGTATATAATGCTGCCCGCATACCATTGCTTACTGATAATATGGCTGATGGGATTGAAGGTGTTGAGGCTGATAAGGCTCCTTTGTTGACATTTGATGGTGCACAGACGAATATTGTAGGCGATTTCCAACAAATAGAGTTCTATTCTCTGTCTGGTTCATTGGTCGCTACTCTTGCAGAAGGAGAGAATGCTCTTCATCTGCCGGCCGGTATCTATGTTGTACGTGCATTGCTCCCGTCGGGTGGTATGTCTGTACAGAAGTTGGTTGTTAAATAATTAATATGAAACGATTCTTAATCAGTATAGTAACCTTGCTTGCTTTCACCACCGTGTGGGGGCAGAGCAAGGTTTCGCCTTTTACAGCGCATTACATACGTGGACAGCAAGCGGTTACTCGTGCGGCTGTTTCCAATGAGATTGTCAGCGCATATCTCCATACAGAGGGTGTTGTTGATGTGTCTGCTTTGGAAGCATTGGGTGTAAAGGTGAATCTTCAATTGGACGGTATCCTGACAGCCCGTCTGCCACTGTCGGCTATTGAAGGTATAAGTCAGCTTCCCTTTATCAAATACATCCAAATGGGTACACCTGTCCGTCCCATGATGGATAAGGCGCGTGCTGTCAGTGGAGTGGATAGGCTTCATGCCGCTGAAGGTCTGGATATGGCTTATACGGGTAAGGATGTTGTGGTAGGAATCATTGACGGAGGTTTTGATTATACCCATCCTGCTTTCTATGATGCAGAAGGCAAACTTCGTATCAAGCGTGTGTGGGAGCAGGGTTCTACTAAAGGACAAGTGCCTGCCGGTTTCAGCTATGGTATTGAATTGACTACAGAAGAATCAATCCTTGCGGCCGGAGCTGATGTTGCCACTCAATCGCATGGTACACATGTGGCAGCTATGGCGGCTGGTGCTTTCCGTACTGAAGAGAACCCTTATTATGGTGTGGCTCCCGATGCCGATATTGTACTTGTCAGCAAAGGCGAGATTACTGCCAATTGCGCCAATATCTCCGATGCTATTGCCTACATATATAATTATGCAGACTCGGTAGGTAAGCCTTGTGTTATCAATATGAGTTTGGGTTGGCATCAAGGTCCGCATGATGGTACTTCAGCTTTCGACCAAGTGGCCGACCAATTGCAAGGCCCTGGCCGAGTGCTTGTCGGTTCGATGGGTAACTATGGAAACGATGCGATACATGTGAGTAAAACTTTTAATACTGCGGAGGATGCTCCTTTGATGGCGATGGTTGGTTATAAGGAGAAGATGGAACCTTCATTGAGTCTGAAAGGTGGAGAGATAGACATTTGGGCTGACAAAGGGATGGAAGTGGATTTGAAATTAGCGATTGTCAGCAAGAGGGACGGAAGTGATATTTATCTGATGGATACGTTGGACATGTCTTCACCCAATGGTACAACTATGGAGTACACATTCCCATCGAATTGCGCTTCTGGAAAAATATTGGTAACAACCGAGGTGAATCCTTTGAATGGAAAACCACATGCGTTGGTGACATCTGATTTGACAAGTATGAATTTGTCAAGATACAGAATAGGGATTGTCCTTATTCCACGTTCATCAGGAACTGTTCATGCTTGGACGGATGCGACCTTTATGGTTTTTGAAACGACTGTTCCTGAAGGATGGGTTGCCGGTGACAAGGAACGTACGCTTTGTGAAATCGGCGGAACGGGCAAGAATATCCTTTCTGTAGGAGCATACGTGACGAGTAATACCTACAAAGAACTTGGTTCGTCACAAACCAAATATACCGATGAGAAGTTGGGAGCATTGGCCACATTCTCCAGTGTAGGGCCTACTGTTGATGGACGCATGAAACCCGATGTAATTGCACCGGGAACCTTCATTGTTTCAGCAGTCAATTCTTTTGATGCATACAAATCCTCCTATCCGACGGCTTCGGCAGTTGTTTGGAATGAGAAAACCTATAATTACTCTTACATGCAAGGAACTTCTATGGCTGCTCCTTTCGTTAGTGGGGTAATTGCTACTTGGTTGCAGGCTTATCCGCAACTCGATTCGGAACAAATACGCACCGTATTGCAGAAAACTGCAATAAATGACGAATATACCCATTCCTCTACTTGTGGGTATGGAAAAATTGATGCATACGCAGGATTGAAGGAGGTGTTGTCATTGGCTGCGAATATAGAAGGAGTACAGGAAGATTCTTCTGCCGATGTTATAACTCGGCGTACCTCACAGGGATTGATGCTCTGTTTTACACGTCCTGTAGGACAGACAATCGTTCAACTTTATGATACTTCGGGTGTATTGATGCAGAAACATTCACTTGTCGTAACAGAAGCAGGGCAGACCTTTATGCTTGCACACGATAACTTGTCTCGTGGAATCTATTTGCTTCGTGTAGGACATCAAGTAGTGAAGGTGGCATTGTAAGAATGCATTCTTGAGTACTTAAGATTATCATTCTTTCGTTCGAAGAATGTCAATCGTTCGATTTCCTTATAAGGTACGGATGTTAAGCGTTGAAGATTTTAATCATTCGCGTTTAACATCCGTATCTTGTATGATGAGTAATTTAAAAACAGCCTTCATTCCTTGCATCGTCCGATTAATTGTCTGATTTGTAGTTTCTTTGGGGTGAGGGAAGATGTCAATTCTCCTTACATTCCCTTCATTCTTTGAATGCTTTTCTTTTCTTGTTGATTATCAGATGTGTAGCGTATTTCTTGTTGTTCAGTGTCTCAATGTTTCTGAATTTTATCCAAGTTTGTAATCGATGCTTGCTATCCCTTTATTGAAGCCTGTTTTATGGTGTATTGAAACAAAAAGAAAATCGCATGAGACAAATATGAAACCTATGTGACATTTAAAATAAAAATATAAACGTTGTTTAATGTAAAATTGTCAGATTCTTTCTAATTTTGCATCCGTAAAATAACGCGCATATACTTTGTATGTCGCAAGAGAGAGAAATTATCAAATAAACTTAATAAATAATTTTTTAATAGTATGAAAACCGAAAGACAAATCTTGAGGCAAAGTCGACACTTAGCAGCGTTGGCGGCCGGAGTGCTGTTGGTAGGTAGTGCCTTTACGTCGTGCACCGACGTTTATGACCTGGATGAACGTACCCCTGATGGTTGGGGTGGTAGCATCTACAATTGGTTGGACGACCAAGGTAACTTTACCAACACAGTGCAAATGATTGAAGATCTTGGCTATAAGGAAGTGCTGGCCAAGACGGGTTCGAAAACATTGTTTGTGGCAGACGATGCCGCTTACGAACGTTTTTATCAGAACAATTCATGGGGTGTAAGTGGGTATAAACAACTTACTACGTCACAGAAGAAGCTCCTTCTTTTTGGAAGTATGCTCGACAACTCCATGCAGTTGAGTGTATTGCCCAGCATTCAAGGTACTTCTACAGATCCTGAGCCAATCGAGGGTGAGTGTATGCGCCGTTATGCTTCCAGCTCGGTATATGATTCGGTGACTGTGATGAATGCCGAATTGATGCCCGAAAATTCTTATTGGCAGTATTATCGCGACAATCGCGACGGAAGCATGGTCTGCTTGACTGACAATTCTATAGTGCCTTTGCTCTTCTTTATCGAAAGACAATTGGAGAACAAAAGAATCACTAACGATGATTACAACTTCCTGTTCAACTATACCACCAATCGCCAACCGGGTGATGCCAGTGTGAATGGTATAAAGGTGGAGGAGGGTAACATCCGCTGTTCAAATGGCTTTATCCACCGTATGGCTGAGGTTATCACTCCTCGTCCCAATATGGCCGACTTGATTGCCAGCAAACCGAATGTCAGCATCTTCAACAACTTGTTGGAGCGTTTCTGTGCACCTTATCCCGATCGTAATCCCGATCAGGATGGAAGTGTCACCATCCGTTACAATGAATTGTATGGTGCTAATGTGGATACGGTATTCACCAAACGTTTCTTCTCCAAGAAGTCTGCCGGTGGTGTAACTTTGGATATGGATCCCAATGATGATGCTGTTCAAGAACTTTTGAAATTCGATCCGGGATGGAATGATTATTATGCAGGTCTTGCCGGTGAAGGTAACACAGCCATGCAGAAGGATATGGCCGTGATGATGGTACCCAGCAATGAAGCTATGAATACTTATTGGAACGGTGAAGACGGAAATGGTAGCGTGTTGAAAAACTATTACGGTGAATGGGAAAATGTTCCCAACAATGTAATTGCTGAGTTGATCAATGTGAACATGCTCAGTTCATTCATTTCGTCTGTTCCGTCCAAGTTCAACAATATCCTCAACGATGCCAACGACCCCATGGGTATCAATATCGCTGATGTTGACTCTGTGTGGTTGGGTTGTAACGGTGCTGTATACCTTACTAATAAGGTGTTTACTCCTACCAAATTTATCAGTGTATCATACCCTCCGTTGATTAACGAGACCATGAAGATTGTTGACTGGGCTATCAATCAGTTGCAATACAACGTGTACCTCAACTCTCTGAATGCGACCTACAGCTTCTTTATTCCCACCAATAATGGTTTGTTGGAGTATGTGGATCCTGTTTCATTCGGTAAGAACAAGACCCAGCTTTATCGTTTCCATTACGATCCTACAAAACCGTATGAAGAATGTGTTTGGGCCAGTGTATGGAACTACGACCCAGTTACCGGTGAATTGGGCGACAGCCTTGAATATGTGAAAGGTGGCGATGATCGAATTAAAAATCGTTTGCAAGATGTTCTCGAAACACATATCGTGATTGGTAATGTGGAAGATGGCCACACTTACTACCGCACCAAGGGTGGTACCGAAATTCGTGTGGAAAATGCAGGTAAACCGAATATGACCGTTGCCGGTAGTTATCAGATTAATGAAACTGCTCCTATTCTTGTTAGTGAAATCTACGACCAGAGCAAGGAGACCACAGGTGGTAATGGAAAGAGTTACATCCTCGAGTCCGGTCCTATCTTGGGTACCCGTATGACAGTACACGACTGGTTGGATAGCATCCCTGAATTCTCCGTGTTCAACGAATTGATGCAGGGTAGCTCATTGTACGAGGTTCTGCACAACGACCGTTACATTTGCGGTGGTACCAATGTTTCGGTATTCAATACTTATCATTACACCGTGTACGTTCCCGAGAATGAAAGTATTCTGGCATTGCTGGATGCTGGTGAGCTTCCTGATTGGGAAGATGTGGAAGCTTCCAGAATTGCAGGTGAAGCTGCTGAGGAGGCTGGTAATATTGAGGCTGCTAATGAATTGTATGCAAAATCGACTAAAGATTCATTGGCGATTGAAAGTTTCCTTCGCTACCACATTCAGGACAACGCTCTCTTTATTGGTGCAGCTCCCGAAAAAGGTGACTTTGAAACTGCTTTGATTGATCAAAGTACCAAACGATTCTCTCGTATCTCGGCAGAATCAACAGGTAGCGAAATCATTTTGAAAGACAATTCTTGGAAACAAGGTGATGAACCAGCCAAAGTGCAGACTGATAAGCCGGGTTGCTACAATTTGATGGCGCGCGAATACCAATATAATGGTAAGGATGCTTCGACAGTTAACCAGATTGAAACATCATCTTCAGCGGTTATCCACCTTATCAACAAACCGCTTTCATACAAAAAACCGAAAGAATAAAGACATGGTGGAAAACTCTAAAATCGAAAAATTATGAGTACAAACAGAATAATAAAGATAATGGGATTGATGGCTGTCGGTTGTCAGCTGTCAGTAGCCAGTGCGTTTGCCCAAAATGTGGGCGACATGATCAGTGGTACCGTTACCGATGATTTTGGTCCAGTGATGGCTGCCAATGTCGTGGAATTGGATGCTGCCAACCGTATTGTGGCCAATGCGGTAACGGACATTAACGGTAACTTCTCTTTCCGTTTGAAGAATCCCAAGAACAAACTGCGTGTAACATACGTAGGTTACAAGACCGTGACTTTACCTATTAATAAATTGAAGTTCGACATCAAGATGGTGGACGAGGCTTTGATTGAAGAGGTGGTGATTACTTCACGTAAGAAGGCTGACGGTTCTGGTTTGGCCATTCCTTTGGACGAAATCTCCACAGCCCGTCAGAGCATTGATATGACAGAGTTCGAAGGTTTGGGTATCACTACCGTCGACGAAGCTCTTCAGGGACGTATTGCCGGTTTGGATATTGTGGCCAACTCAGGTAACTTGGGTGCAGGTTCATCTATGCGTTTGCGTGGTGTATCTACCATCAATGGTTCCAGCGAACCTTTGATTGTGGTCGATGGTAACGTGTTGTCAACCAATACCGAGAACTTCGACTTCAACTCAGCCAACGAAGAAAACTTTGCACAGTTGTTGAACGTCAATCCCGAAGATATCCAGAGCATTTCGGTGTTGAAGGATGCTGCCGCTACAGCCATCTGGGGTTCTCAGGGTGCAAATGGTGTAATCGAAATCAAGACCAAGCGTGGTACACGTGGTAAGACCCGTGTTGAATACAGCTATCGTTTGAGTGCTACTTATCAGCCCCAAGGATATAAGATGTTGAATGGTGACGAATATACCATGTTGTTGAAGGAAGAGTATTTTAACCCTACACTTAGTGATGCAGCCAGCAACATTGTAGAGTTGAATTACGACCCCAGTTTCTCTGAGTATGAGATGTACAACAACAACACTGATTGGTTGGATGCTGTAAAACAGATTGGTTTCCGTCAGAATCATTATGTTTCATTGACCGGTGGTGGTGAGAAGGCCCACTTCCGTATTGGTGCCGGTTACGACCGCGAAACAGGTTCTATTATCACACAGCAGCTCGACCGTTTCACTTCACGTGTCAACTTGGACTACTTTGTAAGTGACCGTATCAAGATTGAGACCAACATCTCATTGACTTATACCGACAATCAGAACTCTTCGCATACCGGTGGACTTTTGGGTATAGCCTACAACCGTATGCCTAACCTCTCTATCTATGAGCAGGATAAGCAGGGTAACGATTTGGGTGTATTCTATCACATATTACCTTCTGTATCACAGGAGTTCCGCGACAACCAGATGACTCAGAACAACCCGGTAGCTTTGGCATATCTTGCAAAAAGTAAAAACACAAGTTACGATATCAAGCCTGAGTTCGTGTTGCGTTACGACCTTTTGGGTGTAGGTGAGGAGAGAACACGCTTGAACTACGAAGGTAAGGTGATGTTCAATATCTTCAACTCGTATAGCGACCAATACATGCCTTTGTCGCTTATTACTGCCGGATGGAACGATACCAATGGTAAGGCGGCTAACCGTACTACGGCAAGTTCGAACAAGAACTTTGGTCTTACCACTACTCACACATTGACATTTACGCCCGTGTTCAAGAATCGTGACCATTCATTGAGCATGATGTTGCGCGGACAGATGTCAACAGGTAGCTCTACTTCACAGAACACTACCACGTGGGGTACACCTTCAGGTACTATCCAAAATACGGGTGCCAATGGTATCATCTCTGGTATGGGTACCGGTAGTGGACAATCACGTAGTATCTATTTCACCTACTCAGCCCACTATGCTTATAAGGGACGTTATATGGCCGACTTCTCTGTACGTCGCGACGGTACTACCAAGTTCGGACCCGACAAGCGTTGGGGTAACTTCCCCGCATTATCAGTTCGCTGGAATATAAGCCGCGAGCCGTGGTTCCAGGATGTGTTGCCTTGGGTGTCCATGCTTTCAATCCGTCCGGGTTGGGGTATTGTAGGTTCACAGCCGGGTCAGGAATATCTTTTCTATAGTAGATATGCTAACGGTAGCGGATATTTGGGACAGACCTCTATCCATCCCAACAACATCCGTTTGAGTAACTTGAAGTGGCAGGAAAAGGAAACTTGGAACTTGGGTACCGACTTCGGATTCTGGGATGACCGTTTCACAGGTAATGTGGAACTTTATTGGCAGTACACCAGCGACTTGTTGATGGGTAACTATGGTATTCCCACCTCTTCCGGTTATTCCTCTTTTGCTACACGCAACGTGGGTAACATGGAGAACATTGGTTGGGAGTTTAACTTGAACGGTAACTCTATTGTTAAAATAGGTAAGTTTGCTGCTGACTTCAACGTGACTTTCGCCAACAACCGAAACGAGTTGACCAAAATGGACGAAACTTGTTTGATAAGTCTGAACAAGGAATGGGATGGTAACAACGGTTCTTATCTCTCACGTGTAGAGTTGAATCATGCGTTGGGTAGCATCTATGGTTTCCGCTACAAGGGTGTTTACCAATATTCTGAATATTCAGCCGAGGAAGTTCCCGGTGTAAGTGGTCCTAATGCACCTGTTGTACGCGACAAGGATGGTGTGGTGATTCTCGACGAAAATGACAGAACCAAACCCATGATGTTCCGTGCCGGAACCACCAATTACGAGTTCCGTGGTGGTGATGCCATTTATGATGACGTGAATGCTGATGGTTCAATTGACGAGTTGGATATTGTCTATTTGGGTTCTTCTTTGCCCAAGTTTACTGGAGGTTTCGGTTTCAAGCTCCGCTTCGGTCGTCTTTCTTGGAACAACCAGTTCAACTTCCGTTATGGAAACAAGATTGTCAACATGGCCCGTATGAATGCCGAAAACATGTACTCCAACAATAACCAGAGCCGTGCCGTTAACTGGCGCTGGCGTGTTGAGGGTGACATTACCAGCATTCCTCGTGCTCTTTATAAAGCCGGTTACAACTACTTGGGTAGCGACCGTTTTGTGGAGGATGGTTCGTTCATTCGTTTGAACTATACTCAGTTGAACTATTCGGTCGACCCGAAGGTGCTCAAGCAATTTGGTCTTAACCGTCTTAGCTTGTATGTGTCAGCCAACAACCTTTTCTGTATCACCAAGTATTCAGGTGCTGACCCCGAAGTGGGTTACGGAGGTTACGGAGTATCCAGTGATAATGCACAGACACCGCGTGCCAAGTCATTCACTGCCGGTGTGACTGTACAATTCTGATAGTAAACTTAAACTCATAAACATAAAAACTTATGAAAAAGATTAAATATATAGTTTGCTCCCTTTTCATCGCCACAGCATTGACAGGATGTGAAGATTTCTTCGACACTCTGCCGATGAACGAGGTGGTGCTTGAAAACTTCTGGACAGACAAGAACGACGTCACCAGTGTCGTGAACAGTTGCTACGAGTCGCTCGGTTCATCAAAGAGTGTGGAGCGTATGGGAGTTTGGGGCGAGTTGCGAAGCGACAACCTGAAAGCCGGTTCAAACCCTTCTGATGAAATTACTCAGATTCTGAAGGAGAATATCCTGCCTACCAATTCATGGTGTAGTTGGGAAGTGTTCTATCAGACCATTAACCGTTGTAACACGGTTTGTTATTATGCCCCTCATGTGCAGGCTATCGACCCCAACTATACTGAGTCTGAGATGCGTGCTAACATTGCTGAGGTTTCAGCCATTCGTGCTTTGTGCTACTTCTATTTGATTCGTACATTCCGCGATGTGCCTTATACCACTCAGCCGAGTATCGATGATGCACAGGAGTATGTGTTGCCGGCTACTCCCTTCAACGATGTCCTCGATTCTCTGATTACTGACCTCGAGAAGGTGAAGAACGATGCCGTACGCCGTTATTATCAGGACGAAAGTTCCAGTGCTTACCAGAACAGCAGCCGCATTACCCGTGTATCCATCTGGGCTTTGTTGGCCGACCTCTACTTGTGGAGAGGCGATTGGGACAACTGCATCAAGTATTGCGATATGGTGTTGGACTTCAAACGCCAGCAATATGAAGAGATGTTGGAACGTGATGGACAGGTTCCCAATATTGACCTCTTTGGAGATATTCCAATGATTTTGGACAAGCCTTCAGGCAGTAATTATTATGGTAATTCTTACAACGAAATCTTTGGAGACGGAAACTCTTTTGAGGGAATTTTTGAACTATATTTTACAGAAACACAGAATCAGTCAAATGCGTGGGTAAGTAACTATTATGGAAACAAAGATAATGAAATCCGTCAGTTGGGTGCACCTGATTTCCTTCGTCAGGAAGTGACTACAGGACAGAATTCCCTGTTCAAGAAGATTGACGGACGTGCTTATTCTAACGTTTCGATGGTAAATCAGGGTTATTATCCCCGTAAGTTCTACTACTCAAGTGTTAGTTTCACTACGCAGAGTGTAACATCTGAAAGCAGTTTGAATTTCTCAGGAAGTAGTCGCTCTTCAAACACTGCCAACTGGATATTCTATCGTTTGAGCGATGCCATCCTGATGAAGGCCGAAGCGTTGATTCAGCGTGGTATGGTGGATACAACGGGTGTGGCTGTTGATTTTCAGCGTGCATTCCACTTGATTAATACTGTGAACAAGCGTGCCATTGACGCATCGCCCATTTCTTCACGTACCGATACTTTGAAGATGGCCGATTATATAGCTTCAAAATTGGAAATCGAGAATTTGTTGTTGGAAGAGCGTCATCGCGAATTCATGTTTGAAGGTAAGCGTTGGTTCGACTTGGTGCGTATTGCCCGTCGTGATGGTAACAACACACGCCTCTCTACACTTGCTACCCGCAAGTATATCGAGAATGTGAATGCCATCAAGATTAAGTTGGCCAACCCTGACCGTATCTATTTCCCGTATGCAAAAAGCGAGTTGAAGGTAAATCCTTTGCTCAAGCAGAATCCTGCCTATTCAGATACGGAGGATAATGAATTGACAACGAACAAGTAATGATAGGTTGAATCGATAATTCAATAGATACAATTATGAAAAAGACATTAAAATATATGTTGGGTGTCCTGTTGGCAAGTTTTGCAATGGGCTCCTGTGTGGACAACGACGACGTGGTAGTCAACTACTACGCTTCCACCAAAGTGACGGCGGCAGGCTTCTTGGAGGAGAATCCCGAACGCTTCAGTCAGTTTATCAATATCCTGCAACGTACCCCCTATTATGCGTTGCTCTCTACATACGGCGAGTTTACCTTGTTTGCTCCCACTAATGATGCGATTGATAAATATGTGAATGAATTGGGACTTCCGGGTATCGAAGCCTTGACCGACGAGAATTGCGATACCTTGGCCCGTACACACATTATCCGAAAGGGTGCATATTTTACTGTTGATGTGGTGGAAGGTGCCATGCCTGAGATGACTATGGAGGATTCTTACATCGTCCTCTCCAGCGACTCGGATGTGTATAACAACAACGAGTTGATCTATTATATAAATAAGAACGCGCGTATGATTGAGTACGACGACTCTGTGACCAATGGTGTGGTACACACGGTAAACAGTGTGATTACCCGTACCAGCGACTTCTTGCCCGACAGAATTGCTGCCGACACCACATTGACGTTGTTTGCTCAAGCTATGGAGTTGACCAATATGGATGACTCGTTGCGTTATTATCTGGATTTGACCTATTCTTGTGGTGAGGATTCCGTTTTCGATGGTTATCCCAAGAAGTGTCGTGCCGAAGGTACCAATCCCTGTTTCTGGCCGGAAAAGAGATACTTCAAATACACGGCGTTTGTTGAGCCTGATGCAGTGTTCAATGCAAAAGAAATCTATACCATTGATGATCTTATTGCTTATGCCAAGACGGTGTATGACCAGACTTATCCTGAGGATGCAGGATTCTACGACAATGACTTTACGCATCGCAAGAATCCGTTGAACCGTTTTGTCAGCTACCATTTCCTGCCTATGATTCTTCAGTACAACAACATTTTGGCTCCCAGTCAAGTGTTGGAGCACTGCTTCCTTACCAGCGTGTGTGACCCTGAAGAGTTCTTCGAGACCATGTGTCCGGGTACAATCATGCGTGTGGCCCAGCCTGCCGGTGTGGGATTGTTCATCAACCGCAAGGGATTCCAGAAACGCATTGATGACAATTGTCGTGGTGTGAGAGTGCTTTCTCCTTCTGAATCCGGTAGCATAGACCAGAATGCCTTGAACGGTGTATATCACTATTTGGATGATATTCTCGTGTATGATACGAATGTTCGCGAGGTGGTATTGAACTGCCGTATCCGTAAGGATGCAACCACTTTGAGTCCCGACTTTGTGAACAGTGGTGGCCGTGGACGTTATGACGCAAACGAGCTTAAGGGTATGAAGAAAGGCTTCATCTCTGGATGGGAAATCAGTGATGAGACCTTTGTGGGAGTACATAGCGACCAGCCTTGGTGGCAGCACTACTACTCCAATGGTGTGACTGTCAGTGGTATCTTCGACGCAGAATTCAAATTGCCTCCTGTACCGTCTGGCACATACGAAATTCGTTTCGGTTATACTGCAAACGTAGAACGTGGAGTGGTGCAGGTATATTTGAACAACGAACCTTGTGGTATTCCTGTTGACTTGCGTGTGTTTGGTGGTGATCCCAGAATCGGTTGGATTGAAGATACCGACGATGAGGAAGAGAACATTGCCAACGACAAGGCTATGCACAACCGTGGCTACATGAAGGGTATCGACTCATACCGTCAGTATGATTCTGAAAATACGTTCCGCACCAACTCTAACAACCTGCGTCGTATCTTGGTTACTACCTATTTGGACGAAAAGGAAACTTACAAGTTGCGTCTGCGTCAGGTATTGGATGATCCCGAATGTTATTTGTCATTCGACTTCATCGAACTTTGTCCCAAGAGTGTGTATGCCAGTCCCGAAGGTGAGGATACGCATTAATAAATTAAGAATGAATAATTAATAATTAAGAATTAGTAATTATGAAAAAACATATATTGTATGCCATTCCCCTGTTTGCAAGCTGCTTGGTGGCTTGCTCTGATTGGGACGACCACTTCAGCAATGCTGACAATGGTGGTGCGGGTAGCAACAAGAGCCTGTGGCAGATGATTGATGAGAATCCGCAATTGACTGATTTCGCTGAAGTGTTGCAGGAGACCAAGGTGTTCCGTCAGCACAAGAAGACATCAGTAAGTTATGCCGAGTTGTTGGACGGCGGACAGAGCTTTACCGTAGTAGCTCCTTTGAACGGTTCGTTCGACAAAGAGTCGTTGTTGGCAATGGTGCAGACAGCTCAGGGAGACTCTGTGGTTGAGAAATCTTTCGTTTTCAATCACCTTTCGCGTTCGCTCAGTTCAGTGACAGCTGAGGATAAGCGTGTGTTGCTGCTGAATGCCAAGTATGCCGACTACGAAAATGGAAAAATTGAGGGAGTAACGATGGTTACTCCCAACCAACGTGCCAAGAATGGTATGTTGCATGTGTCTGAATCGCCCATTCCTTACGAGCGCAATCTTTATGAAATGTTGTGCGATAAGGATGAGTTGGCTCCCATCGGTGCCCTGTTGCGTTCATACGAAGAGGACTACTTTGATGCCGACCAGTCTATCTCAAGCGGTGTTGTCGAAGGTGTACCCGTTTATGTCGATTCTGTCATTATCGAGCGTAACAAGATGTTGGATGCTCTCGGTTACATCAACAGAGAGGACTCTCTCTACTTGGTAGCAGCTCCAACCAAGGACAAATGGAACAGTTTGTGGGAAGAGACTTCAAAATACTTCATGTATGACAACAAGGTGAACAAGCGCGACTCTCTGCAGCAACGCTTTACCATGCTTGCTCTGATGCAGGATGCAGTTTTCAACGTGACTCTCAATCCTTGGTATGAAACTGCCAAGGCCGAAGGAACTTTGTCATCGCTTGATTCTATGGTGTCCGTTCCTTATTATCGCCCGAGCAGCTATCTGAAGCCGGTGTATCATGTATTCCACAAGCCCTTTGCTGCGGATGGAGTCCTTGCCAATGCCCGCGAAATCGAGTGTAGCAACGGTATCATCTACGAGATGGACGAGTGGAATTACGACCCCTTGAAGACCTTCTTCCACGAGATATGGATGGAGAGTGAGTATGAAACGTATATCACGGAGTACAAGTCTTGTTACTACAATTCACGTCGTTTGGCTGTTGACAGTATCTCTGAGGCTGGTTATCTGCAGATTCTTCCCGAGAAAGCTACATCACAGTGGGAAATGACTTTTAAGATATCCAGTGCATTGAGTGCAAACTACGATATTTGCGCCATTGTTCTGCCGCGTACGGTTGTTTTCCCCGACGAGACCTTCAAACCTTGTAAGTTCAAGGCTACTATCAATTATGTGGACGAGAATGGAACTCCTCAGAGTTTCAATTGCAATAATACGGACTTTATCACTGATCCTGCCCGCATTGATACTGTAGTACTGGCCGAGAATTTCCATTTCCCCGCTTGTACTTATGCTCTGCAGGACGTTAAGACTACTGTGAAGTTGAAATGTACCATCACAGCAACGCAAAGTACGAAATATTCACGTGAGATGTATCTCGACTGCATCTATTTGCGTCCGAGAACAGACGTTGTTAGTGAAGAGTAAATTAATAGTAAGTTGTACATTGTAAATTGTAAATGTAATTATGAAACTCTATAAGACAATCTGTGCCGCGCTTGCAATCAGTGGTTCGCTTACCGCTACGGCACAAGAAAATATGAATACGGTGACAGGTAGGGTAGTGGATGCTGCTACCGGTCAGCCGTTGGTCGGTGTGATTGTTTCTGCTTACGGTGATGCCCGTTATACCGGTATGACCGACGAAGAGGGAAACTACGAAATGCAAGTGCCGGCTTACACTCGTTCGGTATCGATGAGTGTAGAAGGTTATAACCTTCAGCAAGAGGCCATCTCTTCCAATGGTCGTGCGGATGCCAAACTCTATCACGAGGCTTTCGATGCCAATTATGCCAAGGCTACGACTGCTACCATGAGTCGCGAAGCCATTGGCTTCGACAACACGTCGGAATTGAGTATTGACCCCCTTATCCAGCAGCGTTTGGGTGGCGATGTACGCACCATTTCACGTGGTGGATTGCCCGGTATCGGTGCCGTAATGATGATGAACGGTATCAATTCGCTCCATGCCAATGCACAGCCTTTGGTTGTAGTGGATGGCGTAATCTTGGATATGCAGCAGAGCCGCGAGATGTTGCACGAGGGTTATTTCAACAATATGTTGGGCAACATCAATGTCAACGACATCGAGAGTGTTGAGGTGTTGAAGAACGGTACTGCCCTTTACGGTTCCAAAGGTGCTAATGGTGTAATCCTTATCAACACTAAGCGTAGCAAGAGTATGGCCACCAAGATTGATGTGACCATCAACGGACGTTACGAGTTGATTCCCCGTTTGCCCGAGATGTTGGGTGCCGAGGATTACCGTCTCTACACCACTGAATTGTTGGCAAATCAGACCGAATCTTTGGGTTCGATGAAATACTTGAACCCCGACCCTGAATATTACTATTATAATATGTATCACAACAATACCGATTGGACTGACGAAGTGTACCGGAATGCCTTCTCTCAGAACTACGGTATCAACGTACAGGGTGGTGACGATGTAGCTTCTTATAACCTTTCTGTGGGTTATTCAATGGCAAACAGTACATTCAAGGAGAATGACTATTCACGTTTCAGCATGAGATTGAACTCCGACATCAACATCATGGAAGGTATCGATGTCCGTTTTGATGCTTCGTACAGCGACGTGGACCGCAGCCTCTTCGACGATGGTGCTCCCTCTACGCTCACTTCGGGTGTCATCACTTCGCCTACATTCTTGGCATTGGCCAAGTCTCCCTTCCTCTCTCCCTACGCATTTGACAACTCGGGTAATGTCAGCCAGTATCTGGCCGAGGCGGACGACTATTTGGAGGGCATGTTCCAGGGCGAAGGCCGTTTGGCCAATCCCACATCCATCCTTCATTATGGTGTTAGCGAGAACCGTAATTCACACGGTAACCGTTTGATTATGTTCTCTGTAACTCCTCGTTTCGAACTTGGCCGCAATTTGGTTCTTACCGAACAGTTCTCTTTGGGATTGGTCAACACCAACGAAATGTACTACCTGCCCGTGCACGGTGTGCCTACTTTCAAGGTGGAAGGTTTGGACGAAGATTCTCGTTTGCAGAACTATGCACAGAGTATGGCAGCCCGTCAGACTGCTGTTCAGAGTGATACCCGTTTGGCTTGGAGCAAGCGTTTCAATGCCCACAACGTGTCTGTGAAGGGTGGATTCCGTTTCATCAGCAACAATTACAGCCTGACACAACAGAAGGGTTACAACACCGGTAACGACAAGACTCCTAACATGAGCAACTCGCTTCAGTACAAGACTACTGGTGGTGCCGAGGACATCACACGCGAAATGGCATGGTATGCGTTGGCCGATTACAACTTTGCCGAGCGTTTCTATGTGAATGCCGGTCTTTCTGCCAGTGCCTCTTCACGCTTTGGTGACGATGCCCCCGGTTTGGAACTGATGGGTGTCAAGTGGGGACTTTTCCCCAGTGTGGAAGGTGCTTGGGTAATCAGCAACGAGAAGTGGATGGCCGACATCAAGGGTATCAACTACTTGCGTCTGAGTGCAGGCTTTGACATGACAGGTAACGATGCCATCGACTACACCGCTTCACGTAGTTACTTCATTGCACAGCGTATGTTGGGCGACAATGCTACCGGTCTGGTAATTGGTAACATCGGTAACACCGAGTTGCAGTGGGAGACCACCAACCGCTTTACTGCCGGTTTGCAGGGTAACTTCTTCAACAACCGCTTGAGCCTCCGTGCCGACTTCTTCAAGAGCTGGACCGACAACCTCCTTTCTTTGAGTCAATTGGCTTGGACCAGCGGTTTGGATGAAAACTGGAGCAACGGTGGTAAGTTGGAAAACATGGGTTACAACCTCAGCGCTTCTGTAAAGGCCATCAACTTGAAGGACTTCCGTTGGGAAGTGGGTGCTTCTGTTGGTCACTACAAGAACGAGGTGACTGCCCTCCCCAACAACAACCGTTCTGTCAAGACTGACGTTTTGGGCGGAACAATCCTTACTCAGGTAGGTCAGCCGGTAGGTGTATTCTACGGCTGGAAGACCGAAGGGGTGTATGCTACAGCTGCTGAAGCCAAAGCTGCTGGCAAATATCTTGTAAACGACAAGGGCGATAAGGTTTATTTCGGTGCCGGTGACATGAGCTTCCAAAGCGATGATCAGGTGATTGACGATGCCGACCGTACCATTATCGGTAATCCCAATCCGGACTTCTACGGAAACATCTTCACTTCTGTGAACTGGAAGAACCTGACCCTCTCTGCTGCTTTCAACTACTCTATTGGCAACGACATCTACAACTACCAACGCTCTTTGCTCGAAGGTGGAAGTCATTTCCTCAACCAGACAACAGCGATGGCTGGCCGTTGGACAACGGAAGAACAGCAGACCAATATCCCACGTGTATCTTACGAAGACCCCATGGGCAACAGCCGCTTCAGCGACCGTTGGATAGAGGATGGCAGCTACTTGCGCCTCAGTTCTGTAACATTGAGCTATCACATTCCTATCGTGAGCACTTACTTGCAGGGACTTACCATTTGGGGAAATGCAAACAACCTGTTCACCATCTCACGCTATTTGGGTAACAACCCCGATTGCACGATGTCTGGTAGCGTTCTCTCTCAAGGTATCGACCGTGGCAATCTCTCTGCCGGACGTTCATTCTCGTTGGGTGTGAATATTAACCTCTAAAATAAGGACCCACCCCAAACCCCTCCGCAGGGGAGGGGAGTGGATAGTCCAATTAATTATAAGTAATAAACGAATAATTCATAAACAATATGATAACAAAATATTTAAAAAGAATGCGGGAGGGTCTTCTCTTTGTCGGTCTTCTTTGTGGATTTTTCACTTTCACATCTTGCGAAGATATATTGGAGACTGACTCCAGCTTTGTGATGTACGAGAAAGACCACACACTGACCGATCCCACCGACTCTGTCTATAGTGTGTTGGGTATTATCAACCAGATGCAGAAGATTGCTGACCGCACCGTCCTTTTGGGTGAGGTACGTGCCGATTTGTTGGATGTTACCGATGCAGCCTCTGCCGACCTCAAGCGCCTTTCTGCTTGGGATTTCTCACAGGAAAACAAGTATAACAATGTGAGCGACTACTATTCTGTAATCAATCACTGTAACTATTTCCTCCATCATGTGGATACTACGTTGATGCGTCGTGGATACAAGATTTTCGAGGCTGAGTATGCGGCAGTGAAGGCTTTCCGTGCATGGACTTATTTGGAGTTGGCCAAGCACTATGGCCGTGTGCCCCTTGTGACCGAACCGTTGATGACCGAGATTGATGCCCGCGAGGCCATGAACGACCAAAGCAAATACGTTTCTATGCCGGAGATTTGCGAATATTTCATTGCCGACCTTACTCCCTATGCTTATCGCAGATTGCCCGCTTGGGGTGGCGTAGGTAATTTCACTACTACCTATTTCTTTATTCCCATGCGTGCGTTGTTGGGTGACCTCTGTTTGTGGGCCGGCCGTTATAACGAGGCTGCCTATTGGTATCACGACTTTTTGACTGACCGCGATGAACCGCATGTTCTGAGAAATTCCGAGCTTACTGCCAGATGGTCTAGTGCAAGTGTGAACTTTACCTCCATATCTATAACTTATATGAGTAGCCCTGAGTTGAGCTACATTCCAATGGAGCTTCGTGAGTTCGATGGCGTGATGAGTGAATTGGTTGACATCTTCAATAGTACTCAGGAGAATTATAACTATTTCCAGGTTACCCCTTCTTCCGCAATGCGTCGTTTGTCCGGCGAGCAGATTTATTGCATGGAGTACAAGACCGATACACAGACCGACACCTTGTATGCTCCCCGCACAGGGTTGAGTGACCCTCTCCAATTGGGTGACCTTCGTCTCTTTGGTGACTACCAATATGATAAAATGGGTACTCAGAACGAGTATTCACAGTACAATAGCGAGACTCAGGAAATCAGAAAGTATCCTACTAGTAGCAGAGACAGGGTGGCTACTTATACCACCTCGATGCTTTACCTCCGTTATGCCGAGGCTTTGAACCGTGCCGGTTTCCCCCAATCGGCCATGACAATCCTCAAGTATGGTGTGTGTCAGGATTATTTCGTTCAGAATGTTGACTCTGTAGAGCGTGCCGAAGCAGGTGCATTGATTGAGTTCGATCCCAACGTCTTCCTCAGAGAGGAGGCTAAAGGTATCCATTCATTCGGCAGTGGCGACAGCCAGTGCAACGAGTACTACGTGTTGCCTATACCGGCCGATTCGTTGGCTACCCGTCAGGATACCATCGACTATCAGATTCCGTTGGTTGAGGATTTGATTATCACCGAAATGGCTTTGGATGGTGCATTCGAAGGTTTTCGTCTCTACGACCTTATGCGTGTGGCTATGCGTCGTGACGACAATGCTTACTTGGCCGACCCCGTATCAAAGCGTGGCGCTGAGCAGGATGATGCCCTTCGTGCCAAGTTGATGGTTCAGGAGAACTGGTATTTGCCTCTCCCCTAAATTGGATAAATAGTTTTTTTAAGTTAATATTTGACTTTCAGGAGGATGTGTCCGTGAGGATACATCCTCTTTTTTGTAGGATTTTTAGACACGGATTAACACGGTTTTTATTATATACAGGGACTATATTTTGTTATCGTACGCTGTAGGGGCAATCCCTTGTGGTTGCCCTGAATAGTTGATATGTATTATTGGTGTCCGATAAACACCTATAATTCTCTATTCTTGAGTCTTTTAAAGATGTACAAGCCCCCTTTCACTGTCTTTGTCATGTTGAGGACGATAGGACGAAGCATCTGTAAACGTAAGCATTTTCTATTGTTTTGCTTGCGTTCTCAGATTTTTCGCTTTGCTCAACAACTCGTCCGAAAAATGACAGAGACTACATAAGCATAGAATCTAAATGAATCGTTAAAGTTTTACCGGACACCAATAATAATGTATTATCGTGCAACCACAAGGGATTGCCCCTACGTTGGGCGATAGCAAAATACAAACTCCGTGTCAATCCATGTCATCCGTGCCTGAAAAAACAACTTTTCTGTTTCCTCTGAATGTTGAATTGTGTCTCGTGTGCGAAAACGGAATGTTTCTTCATGAGACATTGAGACAAAAAGAAAAGAAAAGCATATAAAAGTGTTGCGTATGGTAGAAATTTTATTACCTTTGCGCTCGATTTTTTTCAAAAAATATAAAAATGCACTTTAATACTATGCGTAAATTTGCATATCTCTTTTTGATTTGTCTCATCCTTGTTGTTCCGTCATCGTGGGCACAAGTAGGCCAATTCATATCTGCCGACCGTTTTTCGAACAGTATTATCAAGTCTCTTTGTCAGGATAAATATGGCAATATATGGATAGCCACGGACTATGGATTGAATAAGTTTGACGGTTACCAGTTTACTACCTATCTTCATGATGAGTCAGATGCCAATTCGTTATGCCATAATGCTGTCGTAAGTTTGTTTTGCGACCGTAATGGTCATGTGTGGGTAGGTACCAACCGTGGTCTCGACCGCTACGACTCTCACAGCAATTCGTTTGTGCATTACGAATTTCCTGACGGTAACCGTCCGCGCATTGCCCATTTGTCCCAATTGTCCAATGGCAATCTGTTTGTCAGCACGTCGGGTTATGGAGCTTACCTGATTGGCAATAACCTCTCCATGTATCCCACATCGGATTATACTCCCGAGTTGGAAGAAAACTATTACGAGCAGGTTTACGAGGATTCCAAGCGTCGCCTTTGGCGCAGGGCCAACAACAAGGTCATCATCATGAAGTCCAACAATGCCTTCTATCGTTTCGTCTCTCCCGTGGGTGATCCCATTGCGTTTGTCGAGCGTAACGACGAATTGCTTGTTGTCTGCAACAACGGTATCCTGACCTATCAGAATGGGCAGTTGGTGGAGATGGACATCGACATGGGTGAATTGGGTGATACGGATGATGTGGCATTCAATGTGGCCAAGATCTATCGGAACGGCAATATATATATAGGTACACGCGGGAAGGGACTTTTCCGCCTTCCCTTGGGAAGCCGTAGGTTGGAGCGCGTCAATGTGGATGTGTTGGGTGTCGATTTGGAGACGTCGAAGATTACTTCCATGCTGTTCGACCGCAACGACAACCTGTGGCTGGCACTCGAGCGTAAAGGCTTGCTGATTGTCAACCAACAACCCAATGTGTTCCGTACATGGAGTTTCGAGAAACAGCATATCCAGTTAGGTTCCTATATTACTTCTGTATGCGAAGGCGACAAGGGCATCACATGGTGTACGGTACAGAATGTTGGCGTATATGGTTTTGATTCATCGGGTAGGGTAGTAGCTCATCCCGATGCTCCCTCTTCGGTGGAATACATCTATCGCGACAAACAGAAACGCTATTGGTTGGGTACCGGCAACGGCTTGTATGCCTACGACCCCTTGACAGGACGTTCGCAGTTGAAGCATACATTTGATTGTGAAGGAGTCAACGAAATAACCTCTGATGCAGAGGGAAACATCTACTTCTCTGTCTTTGCACGCGGCTTCTGTTCCTATAATCCACAAACTGGTGAAGTCAAGCATTTTACCATGAACTATGGCGCCGATGAGGTGGGACGTGTCTGTAACGATTGGGTGCTCAGTATGACATCCGACTACAACGGTTTGATTTGGATTGCCACTTCGGCCGGTGTATCTTGCTACGACCCTAAAACTGACAATTTCCTCTCTCAGGGATGGATGTTCCAGTTGGCCAATGTGATGTGCTTCTCACTCTGTGAGTTACGCGATGGCAATATTGCTATCGGTACCGACCAGGGACTCTACCTGTATGACCGCAGTGTGGGCGAAGTCAAGCCCTTCCCCAATAGCGGACAACTGAAGAATAAGATTGTCAATTACATTGTACAGGCCAACGATGGCGACCTTTGGTGCTCTACCTCGATGGGTATCTGGCAATACAGTGCCAACCGAAACCGCTTTATCGGCCACATTACGGGTAATGGATTGGAGAAGAAGGAGTATCTCCACGGTGTAGGATTGCACACCGATATGGATGCCATCATTTTTGGACACAATGATGGTCTTGTGGCATTTTCTCCCAAGCAGATTCAGCAGCAGAGCCAGATTCCCGCTGATTCGCTGATGCTTACTTCGTTTGTTGTAGATGGTGTGCCGGTAAATGCCCACACTGTGCTCAGTGATGTGGAGGTGACAGAGAGGGCTGTGTCCGAATCTTCGGAGTTTACCCTGTCGCATCAGGACCATACTGTTACCATGCGCTTTTCGCAACTGAACTTCAACAATCCCTACAATGTCGCTTTCGAGTTCCGCGTGAATGGGGGACAATGGATAAAGAATGTCGAGGGTGACAACACCTTCATTTACACCTTTATGCAACCGGGTACATACGATATCGAGGCCCGCGCCCTGCATGGCGATGTCTATTCGCCCGTGAAGCAGATTACAGTCGTTGTGCTCTCGCCGTGGTACAGCACATGGTGGGCCTATACCATCTATTTCCTGCTGATTTCGGGATTGGCCATGTATCTGGTGTGGATTTATCGTCGCCGTATGGTCGGCCAGTTGAGCGAAGAAAAGATGAAGTTCCTTATCAATGCTACACACGACATCCGTTCGCCGCTGACGCTCATCCTCAGCCCCTTGGCCAATCTGAAGCGTAAGTTGGACAGTACACAGGTTGATGCTTTGCGCGACATTGACACCATCGAACGCAATGCCAACCGTGTGCTTAATCTGGTAAATCAGATTCTGGATATGCGCAAGATCGACAAGCAGCAGATGCGTTTGCACTACCAGCAGGTTGATATGGTACACTTCATCTACGGTACCTATAAATTGTACGAATACAATGCACAGGAGCACAACATCGCTTTTCATTTCCGTCACGAAGGGATTGACAAACTGAACGTATGGTTTGACAGCTGCCAGTTTGACAAGGTTGTCTCCAACCTGCTATCCAACGCCTTCAAGTATACTGCCGATGGCGGTACTGTGGAAATCCTGCTCTCTTGTGATAGTAAGAGGGTACGCATCGAAGTGCGTGATACCGGTGTGGGATTGGAGAAAGATACTATCAACCAGTTGTTCGACCGTTTCTATCAAGGCGACAATTCGCACCGTATGCACATCAACGGTACAGGTATCGGATTGAATCTCTGCAAGATGATTGTCGACATGCATCAAGGGACCATCGAGGCATCCAATCGTTCTGATGGCCAGCATGGCGCATCCTTTGTGGTGACACTCCCCTTGGGTAAGGAGCATTTGACGCAAGAACAGGTGGAGGAAATCCAACCTTACGAAGAGTTTGGCACAGAAGAGGTTAAGGGTATCCGCCGTAAGAACCAGCGTATACTGGTGGTGGACGACGATTCTGAAATGGCTCACTACATTACCTCTGAGTTGGGCCAGTATTACAAGTTTGGTGTCTGCTCCAACGGAAAAGAGGCATTGAAAGAACTCCTTACAGGCGACTACGACGTGGTTATCAGTGATGTAATGATGCCCGAGATGGACGGTTTCACCCTGTTGCGTATGATAAAGAGCAATGTCAACGTGTCGCACATTCCCGTTATCATGCTTACCTCGAAGGCCGATATCGGTAACCGTCTCGAAGGATTGGAACGTGGTGCTGATGCCTTCTTGCCCAAACCCTTCGATGTGGAGGAGTTACGTATGAACATCGAAAACCTCATTATCGGACGCCAGCGCCTGAAAGGAAAGTACTCCGGTGCACAGCAGCAGGCCGACAAGGTTGAGGTGAAAGAGGTGAAGGGCAACGACGAACTGTTGATGGAGCGCGTGATGAAGTCCATCAACAAAAACCTCTCCAACAGCGACTTCAATGTGGATATGCTCACCATGGAGGTGGGTATCAGCCGTGCACAGCTGCACCGCAAGATGAAAGAGATTACCGGTATCTCCACCAGCGAATTTATCCGTAATATCCGTCTCGAACAGGCCGCCCGCCTGTTGCGCGAGCAGAAGATTAATGTAACCCAAGTGGCCTACACGGTGGGATTCTCTAACTTGGCACACTTCTCAACCATCTTCCGCAAGCATTTCGGCATTGCTCCTACGGAGTATGTGGAAAACTTGAACTCGGGCAATACTGCTACGGAGGAAGAAGTGGTAACTGGGGACGAAACGGCCACCGTAGGGACATCCCTTGTGGATGCCCAATAATTGTCGGCCTGTGTGTTGTCTTCGGGCAAACTTACCGATGTGTCTGCCTGGAATATGTGACAATGTATTATCGGGCGGACACACAGGTCCGCCCCTACGGCGGATGTTATCTCATATTTGAAATTGAATCGTTTATACATCCCATGTATTCCTACATTTGCATCTCAATCTAAACCGTTGTCATCTATGTCCTACGACCCCGATATTCATCATCGCCGTTCCGTTCGTCTACAGGAATATGATTATTCGCAGGATGGATTTTATTTTGTTACCATCTGTGTCCATGACCGTTTGCCATTGTTTGGTGAAATTGTGGATGGGGAAATGCTGTTGAATGATGCGGGTAGGATGGTGGAACGGTGGTATGCCGAAACCGAATGCGCATTTCCTAATATCAATTGTTTAGAAATGATTATCATGCCCAATCATTTTCATTGTATATGGCGTATTGTAGGGGCAGACCTATGTGTCTGCCCGGAAAATGGTGGTGATGTATTATCGGGCGGACACACAGGTCCGCCCCTACATACTGTGGTTCAATGGTTCAAAACCATGACCACTAACGCCTATATCCGTGGTGTGAAACAATGTGGCTGGCCACCGTTCAACATCCGTCTTTGGCAACGTAATTATTACGAACACATTATTCGCAATCAGCGGTCGTATGAAGAAATATCCTGTTATATTCTTGATAACCCCATGCATTGGCCGGATGACCAATTGTATGTGTAACTGAAATTTCATTTGGATATATGAATGCCGTAGGGGCATCCTTTGTGGATGCCCACAATTGCATTGTAAAACTTGTAGGTTCTTCCCTAATTTTGTTGAATCCTTATTTTTGAGCAGATATACTACAACTGAAAAGTAAGATATACTGCAAGTGCCAACAGAGATATACTGCAAGTGCTAATGGAGATATACTGCAAGTGCTAATGGAGATATACTACAAAAACATTACCTTTTCAACTAAAATGCAGAAGAACCAACTTGTATAGGGCAACCACAAGGGATTGCCCCTACGGTGTGACGACAGCAAAATACAATCTCTGTATATGAAATCTGCGTGTCATCCAACTATTGCGTAGCAATATAATCAGGTATTCAACTTTCGCAAGTAGAATTTATGGAGATAAAGGGAGATAGAAGGAGATAAATGGAGATAAAGGCCGAATGTTTTGCTATACTATTATGCTCAAAAATACGGATAATATGCGAAAAGTATTGAATATTATCCATTATACGGCCTATGGGTATATTAGGCCTGAATCTCGCTTTAATGCCTCTCTTGCAACAAATACAAAAAAAAAAAAAACGTGTAGAAAAATCTATTGCACGTATATACACTATCTTTGCAGCGGTAAAAATATTTGTAACTTTTTAGTGTTAATTTAAAAACAAAAAACATGAGAAAAACTTTCCGTATGTTTTTGACGCTTGCATTGTCATTTGTGGGCGTTATGAGTGTAAATGCTCAGGAACGTATCTCTCTCCAGGAGGTTCCCTTCTGTTCTTGGGATGGCTATCTTGGTGATGCCGTGAAGACAGGTGATGCCGGTTGTGAATGGGGAGTAGGTACATCTACAGGAAATGTCTATGGAGACATGAGTGTTATTAATTTTGCAGATTTGACTTTTTATTCAAAACTGTATGTTACTGTGACCGAGGGTACTCCCCGTGTACTCTTTAACCGCTTGGAAAAAGATGGTCAAGGTGCTGCTACCTTTGAAGATTCCAAGTTGGTGGATATACCTAACCAGAATTGGTGTACCAGCAAGTATCAGACCATCGATGGTAATGTCTATATTTATGATTTGAAAGCCATTACCAAGGATTATGGCTTCTGTCATCTCCATGCCATTAAAGGTGCCAACTGGGCTAATGTGACAGTTGAAAGCATCGAAGTGGAGTTTGCCGGTAAAGTGCAGCAAGTAGGTTGGACTGAAATTACTACCAATGCAGATTTGGATGGTGATGATATGAGTAACTTCATGGCTAAGGTTGCTCCATCTGAAGAAATCCTTCCTGCTACAGTAGTGGACACTTTGGGTAAGAACGGTGGTAACGGTATTGTTGTGACTGCTCCTGCTAAGGTGACCAATGATTACGAATCTCAGTTCTGGATTGTATTGCCCGAACCTCTTCCTGCTGGTACTAAGTATCGTGTAACATTCGATTACAAGGCTACTAAGGAGGTTACAGTAGCTACTCAGGCCCATGCAAATCCGGGTAACTATATTCATTACGCGATGATTAATAATCCGGCTTTCACTACCGAATGGCAGAGCTATAAGTATGAAGGCGAAATTACCGCAGAACAAGCTGGTAGTGATGAAAAACTCTTCCAATCTATCGCATTCAACCTCTCTATGGACGAAGAGGTGACATACTACTTTGACAACATCCGTTTTGAGGAATATAAGTATGGTGTATCTGCTGGATTCAATGGCGACGTTATCAAGCTCGACTTTGGATTTGATACTAACTTGCCGGCATTGGTAGCTGCATGTGGCAAGCCCCGCTTGATGTATCCTAACGAATGCGTAAGTGTAAAGGTTAAGGGTGAAGAGATTTCTATATTGTCTGTAGAAGGTTTTGCCGATGGCCGTTTTTATGTATTCCTTGAGGACGCCCTCAATGATGACGATGAAGTGACTATGACCTTTACCAATCCTGCTGATGCTGCTTACCATTTGGTTTACGATGGTGGTCCTGGTGGTGATGTGAAGAATTTCGATGGTGTGGTTAGCCAAGATTCTGAAGCTTCTTCTGCTGAGGATGCATACTCTTACCTCTTCGTTACTCCTACTTTGATTGCTGCTGATCCCGAAGATGGCTCATTCAATTTGCCTAACAGCATCAGTGAGTTCAAGTTGACATTCGACAAGAATGTAGATGTCGCACAGTTAGTTGCTAAGTTGGGCAAAGAAGCCTTGGCTGTTGAACCTGTTGATGCTGTAGAAGGTATGGCTGAAAAAATCATTTTGAAGCGTACAAGCACAGGTGATTTGGTTGCAGGTCAGTATGAACTCGCTATCACCAACATCCTTCCTGAGATTGACATCTTTGAAGGTGGAATGGCTGGTGATACTACACTTGTTTTGAATATTGGTAAGGTAAGTACCGATCCAAATGATACAGTTCGTGCCGTTTTGCCCGACTATTTCTCTGCTGCTAATGAAAATACAATCCCTGAAGGTTGGTATATTGTATATGATGGCGCTCAACGTGAACCGCTTTCTGGTGGTAGCGGTGGTGCTTGGATGAAGGCTTTCGCTGGAGGAGGTGACTTTACGAGAGGTATATATACCCGTACAAACAATGATACTCCTGATCAATGTATTGTAGAGTATGGTAGCATCGAAGGTTACGAATTGACTCTGGAAGCAGGTAAAAAGTATAAGATTACTTACAATCTGTTGGCATGGAAGAGCACTACTTACGCTCGCTTTGAAATTTATAATCAGGATGGTGAAATTGTTCACTCTCAATTCGATGAATGTAAGGGTACTGCAAACGGTGCTTCTGGTGGTATGGTTTCTGGTTCTAACTTTGTGGAATATACATTTGTTCCCGAAACAACTGGTAACTACAGATTGCGTTGGACTCCGGTTAATGCGACCGATGCATTGGTTGCTAATGGTATGAATGAGATTGTTTTGGGTAATCCTCAAGTAACTTACTTGCCTAATGCTGCCGGTGTGGTAGAAACCCAGAACTTGATTAAGTCTCTTACTGCAGCTAAGAGTGTATTGGAGATTGCCAAGGCCGACGAAAAATATGCCGGTACTGACCGCGAAACTTTGGATGCTCTTGTAGCTAAGTACGAAGCTGAATATAGTGGTTACACTAATCCTTCTTCTTATAACAATGCTGTTGCGGCTTTGGATGCTGCCGCTGAGGCAATGTCAGACCACCGTGCTCTTTGCGATTCTTATTATGCACAAGCTAATCAGTTGAAGAAGGTGGTAGATGACAATGCTGCGAAGAAGTTTGCCGCTACTGAACTCTATGCTGAGTTGAAGGCTATGGAGACCAAGTATATTGTTAAGGTTGAGACTACAGAAACGTTGACTGATCCCGAAACTGGCGCAACCAGAGATACGGTTATCGTATCTTACGTAGGTAAGACAATTACTGATGGTACAGAGTTGCAGACTGCTGTCAATGAATTGACTGTTCCTGTTAATACTGCTAGCAAGCTCTTTACTGAAGGTGCTTCTACTATGGATGGTAATCCTACCACGGGTGTCGCCGCTATGATTGAACGTCTGCGCTTGGGTGCTGAGGCTTTGAAATCATTGGGCGTGGATGCTAACGATCCTCTTATTCTGGCTGCTAACAATGCTTTGACAGACGATGATGAATTGGCTGAAATGATTAAGGCACGTTTGAAGTTGGAGATCTTCGGTCAGTTGAAGAATACTGACAATACATTGTTTGCTCCTGTTGAAAATCCTGAAACTGCTGATATTACAATTCCTACATACGATTTGACTGTATTTGTGAAGAATCCTAATATCTACAGACTGTATGACGCATTGGATTTCACATATATTAATAAGGAGACTAAGGATACCCTTACCAATGTTCTTGGTTGGGTTGTTCCCGAGGGCGCAAATACTCCTGGCTTGAGTTACGGTTGGGGTAATGGTCCTGGATATCATATTTCAGACTGCTCGTTCCAAACTTGGGGTGGTGCTTATGCTGTAGAACAGACTATCGTAGATCTTCCCGCTGGTGTTTACACAGTTAAGGTCGGATTCGGTGAACGTGCATCTGAAACTGATATTGATGGTTCGTTCATGTATTTGAAGACTTTTAATACTCTTGAAGGTGAATATGCAGATTCTGTTCAATGTCCTTATGTGGGTCAGGCATTCCCCAAATTGAACATCGAATCTCAGCAAGTTATTGTTGATGATGGCGTGTTGACGATTGGTGTGCAAGCAGGAAGTGGTTCAGCTACATTCTTCAACAATGTTCAGTTGTTGATGTGTGGCGCTGCTGAAGGATTCGACTATGATTCTGCATACCAAGAAATTGTTGCTGGTGTAGAAGAGAATATCGCTGCTCCTGCTCAGGTATTGGGTATCGAACTCTACGACTTGAACGGACGCCGCATTGCCAAGGCCCAACAGGGTGTTGTCATCATGCGTAAGTTCATGAGCGACGGTACTGTCAAGGTTGAAAAGATCATCAAGAAGTAATTTCTTCCGATTGCATAATTGAATCGAGGGTGCGCCCATTGGGTGCACCCTCTTTCTTTTTGCCTTTTAGGCACGGATGTCATGGATTGACCTGGTTGTTTCATATACAGGGATTTTTGTTATCGCCCACCGTAGGGGCGGACCTGTGTGTTCGCCCAATAATAGATTGTCACATATTCCGGGCAGACACATAGGTCTGCCCCTACGAAGGGACAAAGAGGAAATATTTTATTTTAGATATAAGAACAAAAGAACAAAAGGCTTCCCTTAATTCTTATATTCTTTTGTTATCGCCCACCGTAGGGGCAAAGATGACAGATAATTATTTTATTTTAGATATAAGAACAAAAGAACAAAAGAACAAAAGAACAAAAGACTTCCCTTAATTCTTGTGTTCTTTTGTTATCGCCCACCGTAGGGGCAATCCCTTGTGGTTGCCCTGAATATGTTGGTAATTTATTATCGGGCAACCACAAGGGATTGCCCCTACAGCGTATGATAACAAAAAATAGTCCCTGTATATGAAAATCTCCGTGTCAATCCGTGTCATTCGTGCCCAAACTTCTGTATTTAACAAGAAAAAAAGTGCAATTATGCCCTTAAATCAATGAAAATGTGTATATTTGTAGCCAATTAACCGTAGTTGGTACATTTATAGGCTCCCGAAAGGGCGATATGGTTGCTTTTTTGATAAATCTACGCTTTTTAACGAAATGAAACAAAAATGAAAGCAGATGAGACAAAAGAGGTAGCTACTATGAATGGAATCCCCTAATTTTGCGGTCAGAAATTGAATTTAACTAACCTTTTTTATTAATTTAAAACTTAGTGACATGAGAAAATTTACTAAAATGTTCTTTGCATTGGCATTGACAATGTGCTGTGCAATGAGTGCGAATGCCGGTAAGAAAGTGTTGCTCTCTTCAGATTTTGAAGATGGTAATGTGCTTCTGAACGGTTGGGGTAACAACCAGACACGCGATGTGGTTGATGGTGCGTTCCATGTAAACAACCCCTCTGCTGTGCAGTCTTGGGAAAGTCAGATTGCGTATGACTTCAATGACCCATTCTTGCCTAATAATGAATACACGCTTACGTGTAAGATTAGAGGTTCTGCTGCCGGTCAGATTACTTTCGGTTTGCAGAATGCTGATGACAGCTACAAGTCTGTAGGTGAATTCGGTACTATTGATTTCGACGTGGATTGGGTAGACGTTCGCGTGACATGTTTGTGTAACGGTGAAGGTGGTAAGCGTTTCATCGCCAGCATCGGTACTTTTGAGGGTGACATCTACATTGATGACCTCGAACTTTCTGTATGGACAGATCAGGAAACTGTTGAGACTGGTGCCAATCCCGCTTTGCGTTGGGAGAACATCCTTGTTAACAGCGACCTCGAAGGTACAGAGAACATCTCTTTCTATACCAGAGAAAACGACTCTTTGGTTGCAGATTCTTTGTGGCTGAAGAATGCCCTTATTCAGGATGGTGTAGGTAAGGACGGTTCACGCGGTATCAAGATGGTTTCTTACGCTAATGCTGCTCAGGATTGGGATGCTCAGTTCTTCATTGCATTGCAGGAACCCCTTTCTGAAGGTGTTAAGTATCGCGTACAATTCGATTACCGTGCCTCTACTGAAGTGACTGCAAGTACTCAGGCTCACAGAAATCCGACCAACTATATCCATTATGATATGATTGGTAGCCCTGCCTTTACAACTGATTGGCAGACTTATATTAAGGAAGGTACACTCTCAAGCAGCCAGGCTGGTAGTGGTACATTCCAGTCTATCGCGTTCAACCTTTCTGTTAACCGCGACGAAAATGTAGACTTCTACTTCGACAACTTGACTTTCGAACTTGCGAACAACGGACTTATTCCGCAGTGCTCAGGTGAAGTTGTTTTGTTGGATATGGCTCGTACAACCAATATCTCTGCATTGGTGGCAGCTGGTGGTAAGAAGCGTTTGATTCTTCCCGAAGGTGTCGTTACTGTAACAATCAATGGCCAACCTGTTGAGGCATATTCTGTAGAACTTTTGGCTGATGGTCGTTTCTATGCATTTATCGATGGCGAATTTAATCCTGAAGATGATATTCAGGTGACATTCACCAACTCTACCGATCCTGCTTATCAGATTATCTATACTGATGACAACACTGTTGTTCCTGACTTCCAGGGTAAGGGTCTCTTTAATCAAAGAGTATCGGAAGTTGATGGTGCTATTCCTGACGAATTGGCCGCTCCTGAGGCTATGACTATCGATCCGGGTGCTGATGCATTCAACTTGCCTGTATCTTTCAATACTATCAACATTACATTCGACAAGGCTGTCAGCTGCGACGACTTGAAGGCTTACTTGGGTAGTGAAGGTTTGGCAGTAGAGCCTGCTACAGGTTATGCTGAAACCATTAAGTTGGTTCGTACCAAGACTGATGACTTGGCTGAAGGTGAATACCAAGTTAATATCACAGATATTCACTCTGAAATAGGTGCTGAATTGGATGAGTATTTCTGGGGTGCTATGCGTTACACCATCAATATTGGTCAGAATATTGATTCTTTGGATGTTGTTGTTGATTTGACTAACATGATACAGCAGGCTGAGCAGAAGAGAGAGGCCAACATTACTGAGGATGGAATCTATTCAGGTACAGTTCTTGACAACTTGAAGGCTGCTATCGATAAGGTTAAGGCTGAATACAAGACTTGGACTTCTCCCAATGCATTCAAGAATGCTCAGAAGGAATTGAACGGTCTTATGGTTGAGATGGATGCTCACCACACATTGGTTGACAACTACTATGCTGCCATCAACGGTGCTATCTCGGCTGTTGACACATACGCTGGAAGCAAGTTCGCCGGTATGGCTGAGTATGCAACTCTGCAGAAGGGTGTTCTGGATTATGTGAACGATTTGGGTGAAATCAAGAAGATTTACGACGATGCTGAATTGCAGGCTGCTGTAGACGCTATCAAGCCTATTGTTGACTCTGCCAGCAAGTACTTCACTGAAGGTCCTTCTAAGTACGGTACTACCGGTATCGCTGCTTTGGTTGAACGTATCCGCTTGGGTGCTGAAGCTTTGAAGGCTCTCGGTGTATCTGAAGAGGATGAATTGATTAAGGCTGCTAACAATGCTTTGACTGACGATGACAATTTGGCTACACAGATCAAGTTGCGTCTGAAGGCTGAAACTTACAAGGCTTTGAGCGAAGGTAAGGCTGAAACATTGTTTGCATCTGTTTACGATGACAACGTAGGTGACTTTGTTGCTTCAACTGTTGACATGACAGTATTCTACAAGAACCCGAACATCTACATCAGCAACACTGAAGTTGGCGGTGGATTGGGTGAAGGCGCTTACAACGAAGAATATATGCCCGGTTGGACAGTTCCCGAAGGTGCTATTACTCCGAAGTATGCTGTAGGTACTTACAACGTAGCTGCTCCTCACTTGATTGCTGACGGTACATTCTTGCAGTGGCAGTCTGCCTTCCAGATCGAGCAGGCTGTAATTGACCTCCCCGTTGGTACTTATACTATCAAGTCAAGCTTCAGCGAACGTACTGGTACTGATATGGAATCTGTATTCTATGTAACAGTTTCTAACACTAATCCTGGTGAATTTGCCGCTGTTGACTCTGTTGAGAACAAGGGTGACAGGCCTACCGATGACCTTTACCTCTCTGTTGAAGGTATCCAGGTTACTGACGGTTACTTGAACGTAGGTGTTAAGGCTGGTGCTGCTGCATGTTGTCACTTCAACGCCATCAGCGTACAGATGGCTGGTACAATCGAAGGCTTCAACTATGCAGAAGCTTACAAAGAGGCACAGGCTGAATACGATGCATTCGTTAGTGGTATCGAAGGTACAGTGATTACTTCTGATGTTGAAGCATTCGAACTCTACGACCTCAGCGGTCGCCGCATCAACAAGGCACAGCAGGGCGTAGTCATCATCAAGAAGTACATGACTGATGGTACAGTTGTTACTGAAAAGGTGGTTAAGAAATAAGTAATTTCTTTCACATAATATTTGCGGACATACATGCAAAAGCGTG
>JAFWYQ010000051.1 GCA_017517605.1 Bacteroidaceae bacterium | reverse complement strand
TCCGCGCAGGCCGCAAACAGCAAACCTGCCAACATGATGTAAATGAATCGTTTCATACTATAACATTTTAATTGTTTTGATTTCTGCATGATTATCTGTACTTCACCGAGTTTTTTCTATTGGTTAATCTTCTTCAGGTGTATGTTTACCTCTAAACTCTCACCGCTGATGGCTGTCACCAACTTACGGTTAGGTTGGTAACCGGCTTTCTGGAACGTAATGGTATATTGCTGCGCATCGAGTTCATCGAAGCGGTATGTACCATCCGCACCTGTATGTTTGGTGACATTAGTGGGTGAAAGCACTACCGAAGCATTTACTAAAGGTTCACCGGTCTCATAGTCGGTCACAATGCCATACACAGAAGAAAAAATACATTCTTCGGATTTAGAGCAGCTACAAAGAGATGAAGCTGACAAGGCAACAATAATAAAAAGAGAAAATACACGCAACCTGTGCGTGACACTAAACTGATGTTTTGTCATTGCTGTACAGTATTTGGGTTAAACGCCTAAAAAATCTTACCGCCTAACTCCCTGTACGGCCAAAACACAATCAATTGTTAGTACAAAAAAAGACGTGGGAGTCATTACCTGCTACTCGTCCCACGATTCAAAGGCTCTCGCATTGCCCAACTCTGTTGAAACGAGCAACGCGAAAACCCCACGTCGAATGTATGTATATATAACACCTTCACATACCAAATGTTGACCAATATTGGTGCGAGTACACCAATGGCTGTCCATACGATAAAGCGAAGGATACGTATATAACACATCCAAGGGGCATCCACTGTTGCTTTGCTTTTAACAGAGTTTTGAACTTGCGAGATTCTTGAATCGTTAAAACAAAGCGTCCAAGTAAACGCCTTTTCCATTATGTCACGTCCCCACTCCGCAAACGGGGGCTTCATGGAGACGTGGCAAAAGTACAATATAATTTTGAATTAACTACTATAAATCCTGAATTATTTCACGGAATATGTTGAAGAATAGAAAATGACACAGCAAATTAAGAATGAAAGAATGAATAATGAATAATGAAAAGGAAACGAACATTTGGGACTATGGAAGTGTAGCGATGGAGTATGGAACTGTATGTTCCTTCTGTTGATATAATTAAGATGTGTAAAGTTTTTTAGTAAGACTTTCAGAAATGTGTCTATATATAACGTTGATGTGTGGATAGCAAAATACAACAATAAATGGCAATGATGTGTTTTTATGACAATTGATTATCAGGTGGTTAAGTATGGTAAAAAATCGCTTAAGCGTTAGTTCGGTAACGCTTAAGCGTAAGCATGAAAACGCTTAAGCGTTACCAACTTTTCTCTTAAGCGTTATCCAATTACGCTTAAGCGTTGTCTGATGAGGCTTTGGAGGTTTTTCATCACGGTTAAGATTTTTCTAAAAATCAGCAGAGTATCATTTCTGCGAAGATAGGCTGCGGCTCGGAAATATAAAAGAATGGATTCTTTTTGTATTTCTCTCGCCTTGCACTACTTTGCTTTCTGCGAAGATAGGCTTCGGCTCGGGATAAAAAATAAATGCGTGTTTATTTTGTTCTCCGCTCGCCTTGCACTATCTTTGCACTCTCAAAAAAGAAGAAGAGAAATTATCAAGATATGGCGACCGATTATTTGGACGAGCTGAATGACGAGCAACGGGCGGCGGTGCTCTATACCGAGGGGCCGGCACTGGTGATTGCGGGTGCGGGCTCGGGGAAGACGCGTGTGCTGACTTACAAGATTGCTCACCTGATGAACGAGGGGTATATGCCGTGGAACATCTTGGCACTGACCTTTACGAACAAGGCGGCGGCGGAGATGAAGAGCCGCATCAGCCGGTTTGTGGGCGATGGATCGCGAGGGCTGTGGATGGGAACGTTTCACTCCATCTTCTCACGCATCCTGCGCATGGAGGCGGAGCACATCGGATTTACGCATAACTTTACCATCTATGATGCAAGCGACTCGAAGAGCCTCTTGAAGAGTATCATCAAGGAGATGCAGCTCGACGACAAGACCTATAAGCCGGGCACGGTGCAGAGCCATATATCGAACGCGAAGAACCGCCTGATTCTTCCCTCGGTTTACGCGGCCGACCCTCAGATACGAAAGGCTGACGAGGCGGCTCGGATGCCTGCCGTGAGCGACATCTACCGACGCTATTGGGAGCGGTGCAGACAGGCGGATGCGATGGATTTCGACGACCTGTTGGTGTACACGTGGTTGCTGTTTGACCAACATCCCGAGGTGAGGATGAAGTGGGCAAGCCAATTCCGATATGTGTTGGTGGACGAGTATCAGGACACGAACTATGCCCAACATGCCATCGTGTGGCAACTGACCGCGGAGCACCAGCGCGTCTGTGTGGTGGGCGACGATGCACAGAGCATCTACTCTTTCCGTGGGGCCAATATCGACAACATCCTGAAATTCACCCAACAGTACAAGGGCGCCCGCCTTTTCAAGTTACAACAGAACTACCGCTCGACACAAATCATCGTGGAGGCGGCCAACAGCCTGATTGCCAAGAATAGCGAACAGATCCGTAAGGAGGTTTTTTCGGAGAAAGAGCGTGGCGAGGCCATCCGCGTCTACTGTGCCTATAGCGACATCGAGGAGGGCGAAATCGTGGCCAACAAGATTACGGAGTTGCACCGTCGTCAGGATATTCCCTATAGCCAACAGGCGATTCTCTACCGGACGAATGCCCAGAGCCGAATATTCGAGGAGGCGTTGCGCAAGAGGGCTATACCCTGTCGCATCTATGGCGGCATCTCGTTCTACCAACGTAAGGAGATAAAGGACATCATCGCCTACTTCCGTCTGGCAGTGAATCCTCATGACGAGGAGGCGCTGAAACGTGTCATCAACTATCCGGCAAGGGGAATAGGAAATACTACCCTGAACAAGATTGTGGAGACGGCCACACAGGCGGGCGTGAGCCTGTGGCAGGTACTGAGTGCCCCCTTGGAGTATGGCCTTACTATAAATAAAGGTACGCACGCGAAGCTACAAGGTTTCCGTGAACTGATAGAGGGCTTCCTTGGCGAAGTGGTTACACGCAATGCATACGATTTGGGACAGGACATCATCCGCCGTAGTGGTGTGATGAATGACATCATGCAAGACCGCACCCCCGAAGGACTCAGCCGCCAAGAGAATTTGGAAGAGTTGGTAAGCAGCATCCACGACTTCTGTGCAACACGTGAGGAAGAGGGTAACGAACATCTTCTGTTAGGAGATTTCTTGAGCGAAGTGTCTCTGCTTTCCGAAATGGACATGGATAAGGGCGATTCGGAAAATGACGACAAAATCACCTTGATGACCATCCATTCGGCCAAGGGCCTTGAGTTTCGCGTTGTCTATGTGGTGGGTATGGAGGAAAACCTCTTCCCCAGCCCTATGGCGCAAGAGTCGTATCGCCAGATGGAGGAAGAGCGACGCCTCTTCTACGTGGCACTGACACGCGCCGAAGAGAATTGTTTCCTCTCCTTCGCCCGTAGCCGTTTCCGCTTCGGCAAGACAGAGTTCAGCAATCCAAGCCGTTTCTTGAAGGACATCGACCCACGATATTTGAATATGCCTGATGCCGGAGTTCCTTTGCGACGCGAATCTTCAGAAACATCGCGAAGCGAGCGCTTGCCCTTCAGCTCGTGGCGCAATCCCGATTGCGAAAACTACCAAAGCCGGTCACCATACGAAGAGCGCATGGCCACCAGCCGACAAAGTTCCTTCCGCGACAATGAATTGGCAGACCGTGGTTATACAAGTGGACGTTATGATTATAACCGATACGAAGAGCGTACACCCTTCCGTCAACAGACGACTCCCCCACCCGTCCGTCCGGTCATACCACAAGGGATGAAGCGAGTTTCGTCCACAAAACCCACTCAAAACACATCTGCTTCGTCCATGAGTCAAGCGTCGTCTCATGCATCCTTATGCGCCGGTCAAGTCATCGAACACGAGCGTTTTGGTATTGGCGACGTACTTCGTGTAGAAGATACGGGGGACAATTGCAAAGCCACTATCCGCTTCCGCAATGTAGGCGAGAAACAGCTCCTTCTTCGCTTTGCCCGATTCAAAGTGATTGGGTGAAAGTGGTTAAGCAACAAGTGACGAGCTACAAGCTACGAGCTACAAGTTGTCAGTCAGTACTCGTCACTTGTAGCTGAATAAAAATCATAAATCATAAATCATAAATCAAAAACATGCTTTCCCCCTGCTACCTTCTCGAAGAATCCCGTCTTCGCCAGAATCTCGCTCTCATCAAACATGTGGCTGATGAAGCCGGTGTAGAGATTATTCTTGCATTCAAGGCTTTTGCCTTGTGGAAGACATTTCCCATTTTCCGTGAATATATCAGCCACACCACGGCCAGTTCACTTTTCGAAGCCCGTTTGGCCGCTGAGGAGTTCGGGAGCAAGGCCCATACCTACTCCCCAGCTTATACCGAAGAGGAATTTCCTCAAATCATGGCATGTAGTAGCCACATTACGTTCAATTCACTCAATCAATTTGCCCGCTTCTTTCCGATGGTAGAGGCAGATGGAAATCATGTATCGTGTGGCTTACGTGTTAATCCTGAATATTCCGAAGTGGAAGTGGAGTTGTATAATCCTTGTGCACCTGGCACCCGTTTTGGAGTAACGGCCGATTTGCTTCCCGACGAACTTCCACGTGGCATCGAAGGTTTTCATTGCCATTGCCATTGCGAATCAGATTCTTATCAATTAGAGCGTACGTTGGCACGCTTAGAGAATAAATTCGGCAAATGGTTTCCCCAATTGAAGTGGCTCAACCTTGGAGGTGGTCATTTGATGACACGCAAGGATTACGATACGGCTCATCTAATTACTATATTAAAAGGTTTACGCGCGCGATACCCTCATTTGCGTATTATTCTCGAACCAGGTTCAGCTTTCGCATGGCAAACAGGGCCATTAGTAGCCAGCGTGGTGGATATTGTGGAAAGCCGGGGCATACGTACGGCCATCCTGAACGTGAGCTTCACTTGCCACATGCCCGATTGTCTGGAGATGCCTTATCAACCTGCCGTGCGCGGAGCTGTCACACTTCCTCCCGAAGCCGTCAAGTCTGCCACACCCGACCAACACATCTACCGTTTGGGAGGAAACAGTTGCTTGAGTGGTGACTATATGGGAAGTTGGCAATTCGACCACGAGCTTGAAATAGGTGAAACCATTTGTTTGGAAGATATGATTCATTACACCACGGTGAAGACCACCATGTTCAATGGCATTGGCCATCCTGCAATTGCCCTTTTGCGTGCCGATGGGACTGTAGAAGTGCTCCGAAGTTATCAATATGAGGATTATCGTGACAGAATGTGCTGAAAATCCAAAGATTTGTTGTATCTTTGTCGACGATTTTTGCAAAATGAATTTAATATAAAGATAGAAAATAAGAAAAGACAATGGGAAAAGTAATATTGACTGGAGACCGCCCTACCGGACGCTTGCACTTGGGACACTACGTAGGTTCATTGAAACGTCGCGTAGAGTTACAGAATTCAGGTGCATTTGAAAAGATTTTCATTATGATTGCCGATGCTCAAGCCCTTACTGACAATGCGGACAACCCCGAGAAGATACGTCAGAATATCATTGAGGTGGCGCTTGACTATCTCTCTGTAGGACTTGACCCTTCACAAGTGACACTTTTCATTCAAAGCCAAGTGCCAGAGTTGTGTGAGTTGGCCTTCTACTATATGAATCTCGTATCAGTGCAACGCCTCCAACGCAACCCTACCGTGAAGCAGGAGATTCAACTCAGAGGTTTCTCGGACAATGACGGTGATGAATCTCAAAACAAGAAAGGTATCCCCGTGGGCTTCTTTACCTATCCTATCAGCCAAGCGAGCGACATCACCGCTTTCAAGGCAACTACCGTACCTGTGGGTGAAGACCAAAAACCGATGCTTGAGCAGACGCGCGAAATCGTCAACCGCTTCAACCACATCTATGGCGAGACCCTTGTCGAGCCGGAAATCATGCTTCCCGACAATGCCGCTTGCTTGCGCTTGCCGGGCACCGACGGAAAGGCAAAGATGAGTAAGTCGCTGGGCAATTGCATCTACCTCTCCGACTCTGCTGAGGATGTGCGCAAGAAGATTATGAGCATGTACACCGACCCTAACCATATCCGCGTGGAAGACCCCGGACAGATTGAGGGAAATACCGTGTTCACTTACCTCGATGCCTTCTGCAAACCCGATTCTTTTGAAAAGCATTGGCCCGATTATCCCAATCTCGATGCACTGAAGGAGCACTACCAGCGTGGTGGATTGGGTGATGTGAAGGTGAAGAAGTTCCTCAACGCCATTCTTCAAGAGGAACTCGAACCCATCCGCCAACGCCGCAAGGAGTTCGAAAAGGACATCCCTGGTGTGTATGAAATCCTCCGTAAGGGTTGCATCTGCGCTCGTGAAGTAGCAGCTTCTACACTTGAGGATGTGCGCCGTGCCATGAAGATTGACTATTTCGACGATGCTGAACTCATTGCAGAACACACTCGCAAATTCGCCGAGGGAATCAAGGAGTAAAATATTGATTGCAAGAACTTTTTTTCTGCCCTACCAGAGAAATATTTTTTCCTAACCTGAGAAAAATACTTCTCTAACCTAAGAAAAAACAAAAGGGAATCCTACCATCTGGATTCCCTTTTTCATTTATGCCTTTACAATAGTTTTTAAAATTAAGGTATAAAAAGATTGTTGTCATTTATTTTCTGTTGGCAAAGATAATGCTTTCAATTGAAACAACCAAAACCTTATTGTATGTTATTAAACATATTTTGTTCAGTAAATCAGAATCTTTTAATTCCGTTAGTAGCTTCCAACAGATTTTCTTGCTCGTCAGGTAGTAGATGAAAGAAATCAATACCTGTCAAAACTTCCACACTATCTACCGTCACAGCATAGCTCTCCAAGGGGGCATTGCAATCATCGTTAGGGAAAAGGAATCCCACGGCTGATGGTTGTTTTCCTAATTTCATTACCACTTTGAAGAAACCGTCGGGTACTGTAATCTTATTGCTCTTTCCTATCCGTTTGTTCTTTTTACCCGCTTGTAGAATAGGGCCACAGGCGATGTACACTGCTGTGTTATGTTGTTGTGCCCAATTGCGGCATTCTTCCTCCAATTCTTTCCAATCACCTTTGTTAAGATTGGGAGCTTGGGGACATATATTGCTCATGTAGAATGATTCGCGCATGGCCATTTCATCCCATTTCATATCTGCGGCAGGCACCATGTGTCCACGGTCGTATCCCGATCGGCTATAATCGCGGTGTTGCACTCTCAAACGTTCAGGTAAGTTCATGTCTTCCGTAAATTCATCCGTTCGTTTTACTTTACCCATCAATCGTTCGGGTGTCAGTCTCCAAGCAACCCAGTTGGGTATCAGCCACTCGTCATTGAACGAAATCGCATATCCCGTACGGCTCATCACCCGAGTATCCATTTCCCTGCTCCGGGGAATCTCCAAAGGTTCTTCACTCTGTTGTATATCAATTTTGGGAGAAGTCGTAACTTTCTTTACTGGAGTTGTAATCTGACTGAGCGTCTCATTACTTTGTTGTACCGAATGCTCCATTGTGGGTAATCCCTCCTTACCGATAGCTTGATGCAGATAAAAGGATACAACCAAAGCCATTACAACTATCAATATGGAAGAAAACCTTCCTTGTCTCTTTTTTTGCTTTCTTTTTCTTTTTGCCATAGATTCTTTTCCGTTTTTGATGTGCGAAATTACAATATTTTGGTGTGTTGACAAAATTTATAGGTTTCCTTATGCGATTTCCTTCACGAAATTTATAATTTTGCAGATTCTTAAAGGTGGGTGCTATAAAATTTATGAAGCCACCTGAAGTCATAAAAAGAAAAAGGATGAAGAAAATTTCAATAAAACAGAGTATGGCAGCTCTTCTATTAGGAGGAAGTCTGCTTTTCGGAGCGTGTGGCGAAGATCGCACGTATCAATTTGTGGATAAGACCGAACGATGCCAATGGATTTATGATGTAATGTCTCAATGGTATCTATGGAATAGCGAAATGCCGGTGCCCACCGATGCCCAATTCTTTGGTGAGCCGGAGACTTTTTTCAACAAACTTCTTGCCAAGAAGGATAAATACAGCTACATTGAGATGACTGGTACTCAATCATCTTCAACCCGCGCCATTGATCTGCGTTCAAGTTACGGTATGGACTTTGCCCTTTATGTCGACCCTGTGACACAGAGTCAAAGTGCACCCGAACGAGTGGCTCGCATACTTTACGTACTTCCCGGTTCACCCGCCGACAAAGCCGGTATCAAGCGCGGACAATGGATTACCGAGATTGACAGTGTACACCTCAGCACCAAGAATTACTTGGGATTGGTCAGTGGTCCTGCTACCACTCTTGGTATCTCCGAACTGAACTATTCAAATATCGATTCTCTCTATTGGGAACCAGCACATCTCTATAGAATTTCAGCCAGCCAGCATTTGGAAGACAATCCCTTCTATGTCGATACGTTGTATAAATTGCAGGGACACCGCATTGCCTATCTGATGTATAACCGTTTCAGCACAGGTCCCAATGACACGGGTAACGAGACGCAATACAACGCACAGATGCGAACCATCTTCCAACGATTCAAGCAACAGCAACCTACAGACTTCATCCTCGACCTCCGTTACAATCCGGGTGGTTATCTCAATTGTGCCCAAGTGCTGGCAAGCCTTTTGGCCCCAACCGAAGCCATGGGAAAAATTTTCTGCAAATTGGAGTTCAACGAATCACAAGCCCCCAACCATAATGAAGTCTATCTGTTTGACAAGAGTCTCACGGGTGGAGCATCCCTTGAATTGCCGCGACTTTACATTATCACCAGCAACCTCACCGCTTCTGCATCGGAGAGCATCATCAATGGATTGCGTCCCGTATTGGGAGACGAGAATGTTATCCTCATAGGTAGCCAGACAGAGGGAAAGAATGTGGCTTCACTTTCTTTCAAGAGTCCCTTTGATTATACCCTTCATCCTATTGTTGCAACCGTGTTCAACGGAAAGGGAGAAAGCAACTATTCCAATGGTTTTGCCCCTAACGTCAGTGTGGACGAACTTCAATCGATAGCACCTTTTTATCCTTTGGGTGATGTGCGCGAAACAATGCTCAATACCACATTGGCCACCATCTTAGGATATACGGATTATCAGAATACAACTCGTACAGAGAATGCCTCTACAATCCCCTTGCCTAATCCCGAAACAACAAGTTTCAGTTTGCGCCCTGTAGTTGAGATGTAAATGACGGTATTTCTTTTGGGGAATAAACAAAGTATATAAAAGCAAAAAGGCTGTGCTCATACGAACACAGCCTTTATTATTTTCATTGTTTGCACTCTTTTATGAAACTTTCTCCAAGCGTTTCAGAATAGAGAATATGAAAAGAGCTGATACTAAACAGATGGCAACAAGTACTCCCCAAACAATTGTAAGGTTAGCCCCCCACATCAATGTAGGAATTGCAACAAGGAAGTTACCAACGGCAGTAGCTACAAACCAACCGCCCATCATCATTCCCTTATATTTAGGAGGAGCTACTTTTGTAACGAATGAGATACCGATGGGTGAAAGAAGCAACTCTGCAAATGTCAAAACCAAATAGGTGCTTACCAACCAATTGGGAGAAACGCGAACAGCAGCATCGCCCAAAGCAGCTTGTTCAGCAGGTACTGGAAGACCGATAGAACCTACAATCATAATAACAAAGCCAATGGCAGCAACCAACATTCCAAGACCAATTTTCTTGGGTGATGAAGGCTCTTTTCCCTTCTTTGCCAAAGCGCCGAACAAAGCCACTGACACGGGTGTCAAAGCCACTACAAAGCAAGGGTTGAATTGTTGGAAGATAGGAGCATCAACTGCTGTAGAAGCAGCCATAGTACTGTATTTCCAAATCAAACCTGCAACAGATGCCAAAATGATAACGGCAGAAATACCTTTACCCTTGGCATTTTTACTTTGGAAGAGGCCGAAAAGACCATAAACGATGAAGATGCAGAAGACAAGATTTACCACATCGAACATCATGCTTTCAATTCCTGTAGAACTTGTGGCTGTATAATCCTTGGCAAACTGAGTCAATGTTGCACCATTCTGATGGAAAGCCATCCAGAAGAAGATAACAACTGCGTATACCAAACAGAGGCAAATGATACGTT
>JAFWYQ010000050.1 GCA_017517605.1 Bacteroidaceae bacterium | reverse complement strand
TGCCGATAAGTTTGACCCACAGCGTGCCTATGCTATGGTAAAGGAGGCTTTTATTGACAAACTGTCTGGAAAACGAGATTAAAACAATCTGAGGGTCCACTTCCTCACAATGACAACAGAACCCGTCAGCATCCCGTAAGATCTGCTGGCGGGTCACTTTTTATTGCTCTGATTACATTAAAATATAATCAATCCTTTTTACCATCAATTAAAGTCCAAGCCCAAAAATCATTATTATTTGAGAGTTTAATTATAATTTATTGCTTTTTCTGATAACTGAATACCGCACATGTCATTGTCACCAAGCCATAGATGCAAAGCGGAATAAATTGAGGCAGAAGCTGTGTAAATGTACTGCCTTTCAGAAAGATTTCACGCAATGCCGCAATGATGTACCGTACCGGATTCAAACGGGTGATTTCCTGTGCCCAGTCTGGCATGGATGAAACGGGCGAAACCAAACCGCTTGTCAAAGCAAAAATGATGATAAAAAAGAACATCATCATGGCTGCCTGACGCATAGTGTCGGAGTAGTTGGCTACGATGATCCCAAGAGCGGAAACGGTCATGATATAGACTACAGCAAACAGAAACACCAAAAAGATGCTGCCCGCAGGAACGACATTGTGGATTTTCCAAGCCAACAGCATCGAAAAGCCCACAATAAACAATCCGACAGTCCAATAAGGTATCAGCTTGGAAAGAATAAATTCCAGACGACCAACCGGAGTGACATTGATTTGCTCAATGGTGCCTTTCTCTTTCTCACTTACCATATTCAAGGCAGGAAGGAATCCCATCAGAAGGATGAGTCCTAACGACATCAAGGCTGGAATCATGTAAGGCTTGTAGTCCAGTTGGGAATTGAACAGAAACCGGGGACGGATATTCATGGGCGATGCCATGCTGTATCCAGTTTCTTCGTTCAATTCCTTGGTGTATTGCATTATTATCTGAGTGAGATAATTGTTTCCCAATCCGCCTTTCATCCCGTTGACTGAATTGACTGAGAGCATCATTTTTGCCGTACCTTCCCGATAGAGATTCTTTTCAATGCCATTTTCTATGGTTATGATGAAATCCACATCACCGCGTTGCAACAAGTCGTAGGCTTCAATGTAATTTCCGCAAAGCGACTGAAAATTGAAGAACTTTGATGTGGATATCTTTTCCGTCAGCCGCTTGGAAACGGAAGAGCGGTCGTTATCAATCACAGCAATGTCCAGATTGCTCACTTCTTGCGTGGCTATTCGAGGAACCAAATTCGTCAAGGCAAAGGGAACCAACACGAATAAGGCAGGAATCAGATAGCCACGGAACATCTGCTTGTATTCCTTCACCAATAAGTATTTCAATGCTTTCATTACTCCAATCTTGTTTTGAACATTTTCAAGGACAACAACAAAAAGGCTAACCCCTGAACAATCAATATGATAATCTCTTTATATACATACAGTATATCTACCCCTTGAATGAGTATCTTTCGGGATGCTGCAATGAACCATTTTGCAGGAATGATATTACTTATCGACTTGATTGCTGCCGGCATACTATCCAATGCAAATACCATATCAGAAAAATATACTCCTGGGAGCAACATCAATAGCGATATGAGCATAGCCGCCAATTGTGTGTTGACACAAGTGGAAAGAAACAATCCCATCATCAGTGCCGTAAGGATGTAGATGAATGCCACCAACATGTAGAGCCACAAACTGCCAGCAATAGGGATATGCATCATAAATATCGCAAGCAGAAGAATGGTACAGATGTTGAACAAAGAGATGATCATATAAGGCACCAGTTTCGCCATCACTACAGTCAGAGGAGGCAATGGTGATGCCAGCAGAATCTCCATTGTTCCTGTTTCCCGTTCACGCACTATGGCCACCGAAGTCATCATGCAACAGATAAGAAGCATAATAACCCCTACAATGCCAGGCACGAAATTGACATCGGAGCGTTGCTGCGGATTGAACAGCATCTGGCTGTTTACTTGGATGTTCATGCCACTATAATAGGATGGCAATTCCTGACGGAAGCTATTGATGACCTGTTGGGCATATGCCACACTTATATTTGCCTGATTCGGTTCGCTTCCATCTGACAACAACTGTATCGTGGCATCTTTAGAATGTATCAACCGATTGGAAAACTCGGGACAGAAGACAACCACCAAATCAATCACTCCTTTTCTGAAAAGGTCGAGTGCCTCGGCTTCTGTTTGCACTTCATCTTGAAGGATAAAATATTTGTTGGCAGACAACCGCTCCGTTATCTGGGTGCTATATACATCGTGCGAAGGGTCTATCACAGCCACCCGCACATCTTCCACATCGTTCTTGATGATATATCCTAAGATGATTACCATCAGCTGGGGGACAATCAGCAGGATGAGCAACGAACGGAAATCACGGAAGATGTGTATGAATTCCTTGTGGACGAATGACAAGAACTGTTTCATGAATCACCTCTCTTTGCTTTGCGTGCCAATGCATAAAATACATCGTACATGGTTTCTACTCCGAATTGTTGTTTCAAATTGGCAGGACTGTCAAGTGCTTCTATCTTACCGTCCACCATGATGGACACACGGTCACAATACTCCGCTTCGTCCATGTAGTGTGTGGTGACAAACACCGTAATGTTCCGGTCAGCTGCCTGATAAATCAATTCCCAGAACTGCCGACGTGTAACGGGATCTACACCACCCGTCGGCTCGTCGAGGAAGACAATCTTTGGGTCGTGGAAGATGGCGAGCGAAAAGGCTAACTTCTGTTTCCATCCCAAAGGCAAGGATTTCACCAGGGTCTTCCGTTCGGAAGCGAAGTCCAGTTCCTCCAGCAGACGGGTAGTCTTTTCCTTCATTTCCTTTCTGCTCATACCATAGATGCCTCCGAACAGCGTGAAGTTTTCTTCTACGGTCAGGTCATCGTAAAGTGAAAATTTTTGCGACATATAGCCGATGTTCCGCTTCACTTTCTCTGGTTCGGTAGCCACATCATAGCCTGCCACTGTTGCCCATCCGTCACTCGGTTGGGAAAGACCGCAAAGCATCCGCATGGCAGTTGTTTTTCCAGCACCATTAGCACCGAGGAAACCGAAGATCTCACCTTCACG
>JAFWYQ010000049.1 GCA_017517605.1 Bacteroidaceae bacterium | reverse complement strand
CTATAGAGACTATAATTTATAGTTTTATAGAATAGCAATCATACACTACGGCACGTGCACCGAAGCTCTCTTTCTGACGGATCAGCCCTTCGTTGAGTACACGGCCTCCTTGCACGGTAGAGACACCAAAATCGAGATATCGCTTGTGAGCATACCGTTCGTCAATCAGCCAGGCATAGAGAGCATCTACGGCACCACATTCTTTCCCTTCGGGCGAAGAGGCGATGTATTGGGCATGGACAAGGTGAGGCATTTCGTATATCAATGTGCCGGCCACCATGTGCCCGTCGGGCGAATAGGCGGCATAGAGGCGTATCTGCTCGGGGAAACGGCTTTGGAGGAGTTGCATCTCCTCCACCGTGTGCACGGGAGCTACGTGGTGACGGTCTCTCAACACCTCGGTCAGTATCTTCCAGAAGGAAGGCAGGTCGGCACTCTCGCGAATGGTGATACCCTGCACCAAAGCCTGCTTGGCGGTGCTCTTACGCCCTTTACGCATGGCAATGCGGTGCCCCATGTCCACTACGGACGAGATACCACGGCTCTGCAACACGGCATCGTGACGGAAAAGGGCATAAAGGTCCTCGTCCGACGGACAGACACTATATATATAAGGTATAGGCTTGTACACCAATTGCCCGGCTCCGAGTGCGGTATGCATCCACTCCTTCATCGCGTCGAAGATGTCCAACACGCGGATGGAGGTCAACTCGTCGCCCACAACAAGGCCTCCGTATGTCAACCCTTGGTGAGAATACACCGTACGCTCATCCTCCACCCAATTGGCCGGGAGAAGAGCCGCTAATTTCCCTTCGCGATAGAACATCAGCGAACAATCCGTGAACCGGTGGGCATGATAATCCATGTAGCCACGCTCGATAAGGAACGTGCCGTTGCGCGACGAGCGGACAAATGCGTCCCACTCGGCTTGTCGGTCGGTGGTATATCGTACTATTTCAAACATTTGCATTCAATGAATTGATCGTATTCGCGGATATAGTCATCCTCTTCGTAGGGATGCGAGGCAAGCACCAGGCAGACGGCTCCCGACGAGAAATTCTCGAGCGTACGCCAAATGCCAGGCCCTATGTAAAGTCCTTGGGAAGGATTGTTCAAAAATACCGTGCGCTTTTCGCGGCCATCGTCCAAGGTAACGGAGAAACTTCCACTCACCGCCACCAGCAGTTGCTCGAGCTGACGGTGCGCATGGCCACCACGCTGCTCACCACACGGGATGTCGTAGAGGTAATAGACGCGGCGCGTGGCAAAGGGCACCTCCGTCCAATTGTTCATCGCCGTCAAGTTACCCGCACGGTTATGGATTTTGGGCAATGTCATCGTGCGGCACGCATCGGCCAAGCGACTCTCCCGATAGGGTGTAACGAGGGGGATTGCCTCTGCATTTTTTTTCTCCAACGGGGAAAAACTTTTTTCCTGACGGGCGAGAAAAACAAACTCGTCGAAGTCGCGGATATAATCGGCCTCGTCATAGCGGGTGGACGAGAGCACGAGGCAAAGCGAATTGGTGGAGAAATTCTCCATCCGCCTCCACGTCATACGCGGTACATAGATACCCCTATACGAACGGTTGAGCTGATACTTCCGCTCCTCCACTCCATCGTGAAGCACCACATCGAAGCTGCCCGAGAGGGCCATAATGAACTCCTCCTGCTCGCGGAAGGCATGGGCGCCACGAATCTCACCACCGGGCACATCATAAATCCAGTAGACACGCTCGATAGCAAAGGGCACATGACGCAACTCTTCGATGAACGAGAGGTTGCCACGCTCGTCAAAAATCTTCGGAAGCTGGATAACCTGCTCATTATTAGCTACTATATTCTGATTGGCCTTTTCCATCGCAAAAATATTTGGCACAAAGGTAGAAAAAAGTTTTGGAAAACGTTGCACATTTCAAAATAAACATCTACCTTTGCACCGCATTTGAGAAAGATGCTCGGTTTAAGTGACCCGTTTGGAAGTGTGGGTGAGTGGCTGAAACCACCAGTTTGCTAAACTGACGTACGGGTAACCGTACCGGGGGTTCGAATCCCCCCGCTTCCGCTTCTTTCTTCAACATGCAGACGGCGCTTTCGTCTAGCGGCTAGGACACATGCCTCTCACGCATGGAACACGGGTTCGATTCCCGTAGGCGCTACAAAGAAGAGATTGAAAAGGCAGTTACTCACACGGGTAACTGCTTTTTTTGTTACATTTTCCTTAAATATTCACTATTTTTATGGCCGTTCAAAGGTTATTTACTATCTTTGTAGATTGAAAATAAAACCTAAGACATGAATACCTACAACCATATTACCGCAGAAGATATACAGGAGGACATGCGCTACCTGCAACTGTTGGCGCAAAGCTACCCCACCATTGCCGATGCCAGCACCGAAATCATCAACCTGCAAGCCATCTTGAACCTGCCCAAGGGTACCGAACACTTCTTGGCCGACCTGCATGGCGAGCACGAGGCTTTCCAGCATGTGTTGCGTAATGCCAGCGGCTCGGTGAAACGAAAGGTAAACGAAATCTTTGGCAACACTTTGCGCGAATCGGAGAAGAAGGAGCTGTGCACCCTCATCTATTATCCCGAGCAGAAATTGCAATTGGTAAAAAGTGTAGAGAGGGACTTGGAAGACTGGTACATGACCACACTGAACCAACTGGTACGTGTGTGCCAGAATGTATCCTCCAAATACACCCGTTCGAAGGTTCACAAGGCACTCCCCAAGGAGTTTGCCTACATCATCCAGGAGTTGATGCACGAGTCGTCCGTAGAACCTAACAAGGCGGCCTACATCAACGTCATCATCAGCTCCATCATCGAGACACGACGGGCTGACGACTTCATCATTGCCCTTTGCAACCTCATCCAGCAACTTACCATCGACCGCCTTCACATCGTGGGCGACATCTTCGACCGAGGCCCGGGTGCACACATCATCATGGACACCCTCTGCGGCTATCACAATTTCGACATCCAATGGGGCAACCACGACATCCTCTGGATGGGTGCCGCCGCGGGCAACGATGCCAGCATGGCCAATGTGCTCCGCCTCTGTATGCGATACGGGAACCTCACCACCTTGGAGGATGGCTACGGCATCAACCTCCTGCCTCTGGCCACCTTTGCCATGGAGGCTTATGCCGACGACCCGTGCACACTCTTCGGCCCTAAAATCGAAGAGGGCGACACCACGCACAATGCCAAGACACGCCGCCTGATGGCACAGATGCACAAGGCCATCAGCATCATCCAGTTCAAGTTGGAAGCGGCCATCATCAGCCGTCGGCCGGACTTCGATATGGACGACCGACGCCTGCTTCATCACATCGACTTCGACAAGGGAGTCTTCGTGCTCGATGGTAAGGAGTACGAGATGAACGACATCTTCTTCCCCACCATTGACCCCAAAGACCCCTACCGCTTGAGTGCCGAGGAGGAGGAAATCATGCAGAAGATTCACCACTCGTTCGTCACCAGCGACAAACTGAAGAAACACATGCGTTGCATACTCAAGCATGGCTGCATGTACACCGTGTGCAACTCCAACCTCCTTTTCCATGCCTCTGTCCCCTTGAACGAAGACGGTTCGCTGAAGGAGGTCCTCATCGGAGGCAAGTACTACAAGGGCAAGGCCATGTTGGAAAAGGTTGGCCGACTCATCCGCTCGGCCTTCAACGAAGATACCGCGCCCGACGAACGCCTCTTTGCACGCGACTATATGTGGTACCTTTGGTGTGGCAAGGATGCTGCTCCCTTCAACAAGGACAAGATGTCGACCTTCGAGCGCTACTTCGTCAAGGACAAAGCGTTGCACAAGGAGACAAAAGGTTACTACTACACCCTTCGCAACGACGAGAAGGTGTGCGACATGCTGCTCGACGAGTTCGGCGTAGAGGGCAAACACCGCCACATCATCAACGGCCACGTACCCGTAAAGACCCTGAAGGGCGAAAACCCCATCAAGGCTAACGGCAAGTTGCTGGTTATCGACGGAGGATTCAGCAAAGCCTACCAACCCGAAACGGGTATTGCAGGCTACACCCTCGTCTACCACTCACGCGGTATGCAGCTCGTGCAACACGAGCCCTTCACCTCCACCCAAAAGGCTATTGAAGAGGGACAGGACATCAAGTCCACCACCCTGCTCGTGGAGCTTAGCCAACAACGCGTGATGGTACGCGATACGGACGAAGGCCGCTCACTGGCCAAGCAGATTGCCGACCTCAAACACCTGCTTGTAGCTTATCGCAAGGGATTCATTAAAGAACAAGGAAAATAAATTTTGATTATGAATTTTCTCGATTTAGTAAAAGCCCGCTACTCCGTACGTAGCTATACCGACCAACCGGTAGAACAAGAAAAATTGGATTACCTCATGGAGTGCGTACGTTTGGCGCCCTCAGCCGTAAACTTCCAACCATGGAAGTTCTACATCGTAGAAAGCACCGAAGCCAAAGCCAAATTACAGCAATGCTACTCACGTGAATGGTTTGCCACTGCGCCACTCTATATCATGGCTTGTGCCGACCACACCCAATCATGGAAACGCCGGCACGAGGGTAAGGACCATGCCGATGTGGACATCAGCATTGCCGTAGAACACCTTTGCCTGGCCGCTACCGAGCAAGGACTTGGCACCTGTTGGGTGTGCGCCTTTGATGCCGCCCTATGCAAAAACCTCTTTGATATGCCCGAGCACATCGAGCCCATCGCCCTCATCCCCCTCGGTTATCCCGCTGACGAAGCCAAGGAGAAGAGCCGCAAGGCCATGGACGAAATTGTTTGCCGGTTATAACACTCTCAGTACCTCACTATGAAAAAGCATATTACCGGATTATTGAAAATACTCTTCCCCCTTGCATTGGGAGGTGGCATCCTTTGGTGGACCTATCGCGACTTCGACTTCTCGGTGCTCAACAAGACCCTGTTGGCACAGATGAGCATTGGCTGGTTGCTCTTCTCGCTCGTGTTCGAGGTGCTGAGCCATGTCTTCCGCGGCCTACGCTGGAAACAGACGTTGGAACCCTTGGGCGAACATCCGCGGACAAGCACCTGCATCAACGCCATCTTCTTCTCCTACGCCATCAGTCTGCTCATCCCCCGTTCGGGCGAAGTGGCACGGTGTGGAATACTGAAGCGTAACGACGGCGTATCGTTCACTAAATCCCTTGGCACGGTAGTCACCGAGCGCGTGGTGGATTTGGTGTTCGTGGCATCCATAGCCCTTGTGGTAGTGGCATTGCAATTCGATGTTTTCCGCACATTTTTCATGGAGAAAGGCCAACCTTTGGATGAGCCTGCCTCATCCGCCGCTTCGACCAACCTTATCCCATGGATGGTGTTGGCCTTGGTAGTTTGTCTCATCGGCTACTTTGTACTTCGCCGCATGGCATTTGCCGACAAGGCGAAGGGCTTCCTCCGCAACTTGTGGGAAGGTATCTGTTCGGTGCGTCAAGTAAAGAACATCCCCCTCTTCCTATTCTATAGCTTTGCCATCTGGGGATGTTACATCATGCAATTCTACCTCACCTTCTTTGCCTTTCCCTTCACGGCCGACTTGGGCTTCATGGCAGGCTTGGCGGTCTTCATGACCACCAGTTTTGCCGTCCTCGTCCCCACCCCCAACGGTGCAGGCCCTTGGCACTATGTGGTCATCTCCACATTGACCCTTATCTACGGAGTGAGCGAACCCGATGCCGGAGTATTCGCCCTCATCGTACACGGTATGCAGACATTGGCCCTCATCCTGTTAGGCATATATAGCATGATAGCCATAAGCCGATCAAAACTCAGAACTCACAACTCAGAACTCAGAACTCATAACTCATAACTCAAATTATTATGGACACAATCAAATCATTAGCTCCACAGTGTGTGTGGAAACATTTCTACGAATTGACACAAGTACCCCGTCCTTCGGGACACCTCCAGGCCATCCAGCAATTCCTGCTCGACTTCGGTAAGCAGGCAGGTGTGGAAACCCTCATGGACGAAGCAGGCAACATCATCTATCGCAAACCCGCTACGGCAGGTATGGAGAACCGCGAAACCGTTGTTCTTCAAGCCCACATGGATATGGTGCCCCAAAAGAACAACGACACCGTACACAATTTTGAGAAAGACCCCATCCAGACCTATATCGACGGTGAATGGGTACGCGCCAAAGGAACCACCCTTGGAGCCGACAACGGTATGGGTGTAGCCGCCATCATGGCCATCATGGAGGACAACACACTGGTACACGGTCCGTTGGAAGCCCTCATCACGGCCGACGAAGAGACAGGCATGTACGGTGCCTTCGGCTTGAAAGAAGGAACCCTGAAAGGAAAAATGCTCCTCAACCTTGATTCTGAGGAAGAAGGCGAACTCTACATCGGTTGTGCCGGAGGTATCGACGTTACCGCCTCACTCGAATACAAAGAGGTAGAGACCGACCCCACCGACATCGCCATCAAGATTACCTTGAAAGGTCTGCGTGGCGGACACTCAGGATTGGAAATCTGCGAAGGACGCGCCAATGCCAACAAGTTGATGGTACGCCTCGTCCGCGAAGCCATTGCCGACTACGAAGCACGCCTTGCCAGCTGGAGTGGAGGAAACATGCGTAATGCCATCCCCCGCGAATGCGAAGCCATCCTGACCATCCCTGCCGAGAACGAAGAGGAACTGATGGGCTTGGTGAAGTATTGCGAAGAGCTCTTCAACGAAGAGTTCAGCGCTGTAGAGACTCCCATCACATTGAAAGCCGAACGTGTAGAACTTCCCAAGGGCGAAGTACCCGAAGAGATTCAGGACAACCTCGTGGATGCCATCTTCGCTTGCCACGACGGTGTAGTGCGCTACATCCCCACTATCCCCGACACGGTAGAGACCTCGTCCAACCTTGCCATCATCCGCATCGGTGAGGGACGCGCCGAGTTCAACATCCTCGCACGCAGTAGCAGCGAATCCATGAAGGAATACGTTGCCACCTCCCTCGAGTGCTGCTTCAACATGGCCGGTATGAAGGTCGAGTTGAGCGGAAGCTATTCAGGATGGCAGCCCAATGTCAACTCTCCCATCCTCAAAGCCATGAAGGATAGTTACAACATCCAGTTCGGCAAACAACCCGAAGTAAAGGTTATCCACGCCGGTCTCGAGTGCGGTATCATCGGAGCCACCCATCCCGGTCTCGACATGATTTCCTTCGGTCCCACCCTCCGCTCTCCCCACTCACCCGACGAGCGCGTCTTCATCCCCTCCGTACAGAAGTTCTACGACTTCCTGTTGGAGACCCTGAAGCAAGTGCCTTGCAAGGAGTAATCCCACGGACATACAAATAAAAAAGCGGGCTGAGGATTCCTCAACCCGCTTTTATCTTATTCAAACTTCAACTCTTGGCGATGGCTCTATTTTAGCTTTGTCCTACCGCAAATCATTCGTGCAATTAGGGCAATTAGGGGTAACCACAAATAAGTTTTTTTATTGAACACGAAACGAAGTTCGCTGTCCGAAGGGGCTAAAAGCAATTTTACGAATTCCACTAATGATTTGCAATGTAAACGGTTATCAACGTCCGCAGGACACTTCAACCTTGAACTTTAAACTTTGAACTTTAAACCGTTGCTTCGCAACACCTCAACCGCTGCCCCGCAGCATTCAACGCCGAAGGCATCTCAACGCAGCACCGCTGCTATCAACCGTTGCACAGCAACATCTCAACGCAACTCCCATTGCACCCCAATGTGGAAATCCACGAATCCATTGAATCCTGTGCTCACGCTCATTCCTGTAGGTCCTGCCCCACCTGTAAATTCACTGGTTGTCATCTGGTAAGCCATATCCCCATACAGACTCAGGCGTTCATTAATCCGATAAGTGGTTCCTATGCCTGCACCCACCATAGGCGAGCCAGAGTCAATCGCCCGATTGCTCACCAGTCCTGCACGGGGGAATACCAGCAGATGCCATTTCCGCTCTCCGTCATACCCCATGAAGAGGTTATGCACATTCAGCAGCACATCCATATAGAGTGCCACATAGCCCCCCTCATCCATGTTGATGCCATTCCGTCCGGCAGGGCCAACCCACTCCAGATGTCCGTTCTCAAACGGAGGGAAACCATTCTCCCAATTCAGTCGTCCACGCAAACCAATCTCCGGCGAAAACCACTTACCCACAGCAGCATCCAATCCAAATGTCTTCCCTTTAGGAAACACCTGCGACCAGTCCTTACCGTATGGCAATTGCAACGTCATATCCAGTCCCACCTGTACAAACCAATTCTGCCAAAACGAACCGATCACCACCCGATTCTCCTCATTCACACGCTTCCATGTCTGTGCCTGCACAGTTCCCAGGCAAACACAGTACATCACCAAACCTATCAATATCTTTTTCATCTTTAAACTAAATATTTCAACAATTCCTAAACTCTAAACCTTAAACCGCTGCCTCGCAGCATTCAACGCCGAAGGAATTTCAACTGCAGCACCGCTGCTATCAACCGCCCAGCACTCAAAACTCAGAACTCTTAACGCTCAAAACCCCTTCTCTCCCAAATTGATCTGCACGCCTACCTGGATTTCAAAGTATCCGTTACTGTTCGAGCCTGTCCCCGTCTCTGCCGGGATAAATCCGCTGGAGGTCATCTGATAGGCCACATCCCCATACAGTTCCCACCGCGAGTTCAATCGGTATGTATTACCTATGCCGAATCCTAAGATTGGTGTACCCTTCGACACCCCGAAGTTATAGCCCACACCCGCTCTGGGGAATAGTTGCAAGTGCCATTTCCGTTCCTTGTCATATCCATAGAACAGGTTATGGATGTCGAACTGCACATCCCCCAACAGTGTCAAGTTTCCCCCACGGTCCATGTGCACACCGGGTTGGTCAAACGGAGCCAGCCAATTCGCATGGCCATTTTCAAACAAGGGGATACCATTCTCCCAGTTCACCTTACCACGCAGTCTCAATCCCGGCGTGAACCACCGTCCGACTGCCGCATTCACACCAAATGTTTTTCCATTGGGGAACACCTTGGCAAAGTTGTATCCACACGGATTCTGCAGCGACATATCCAAGCCCACCTGCACATACCAGTTATCCCACAGGTCGGCCATAGCCACCGCATACCTCTCTTCGCCCTTTGCCATCGGCTGGGCATACAAAGTCATTGTCGATGCCATCATCAGCACCCACGCCACTACATATTTTTTCATATAATAGAATTTGAATAAGAATACAGACTACGGATGAATTGCCCCATTCATCCTCACTTGAACTTTGAACCTTGAACGTCGCAGACATCTCAACTGTCCGCAGGACTATAAACCGTTGCGCAGCAACATCTCAACGCATCAACGCCGAAGGCATCTCAACGCAACATAGTTGCATTTCAACCGGCTATCGGCCTATCAACCGCAGCCCCGCTGCTATCAACTTTTAATTTTTAGTTCGCAAGGTCGTGGCCATCGTGACATGCCCGGAGCACTCCCCAAGGATTGTCCCTGCCTGGATGCGGAGAAAGAGTCCGGACAAGAGCTGCAGCACCATATTGCAAGAAATGCGGTGCCTCGTCAGTTGGGGCACCGCATTTCTTGTGGAAGGTCAAGTTGTTCTATTGGAAACCAGCAAGAGGCCGCTTATTACTGCAGCAAAGACACTGATGAGCGTTCCTGCCAGCACATATTCCGTTTTAGGTGTATCTCCATCCTTATATCTTATAATTGATTTGGCTGCAATCAGAAAACCAACAGCTTCATACTGACCGCATAACATAAAGATAATTATAAGCCAACGCTCCAACGTTCCAATTAATTTCCCCGAACGAATACCTTCATTATTCCCTTCTGAATCCTTTGAACTTTGAACACTATATGCCTTCAGTAAGTGCTTTATCAATATATTAGCAGGCTTTCCATTCAACAAAAAGACCAAAGCATATAAACATATTGTATTTATCCATCCAAAATCATGGGATAAACCAACAAACTGTTCCTGACTCACAGCTACATATGCAATAATCACGACACATATCACATGAGCCACCTGATCTATCAGAAAAGAAGCAAGATTATCCCTTCGCTTGACAGCATCAATCAAGAGATGCACTACACCTGCAATCAGTGCGAGCCACCAACAAGAGAAATTCCCAAGCGCAATCCATGACAACAAAAAAATCAAAGAAGAATGCAGATACACATGCGGACCACACAACCCTTTCTCCAGTTTCTTTTTACAGAATTCATCTGTCTGAAAGATAAAATCCCCCACCATATGGGCAAGCAATAAACGAATAAATACCTCACACCACATAATCCACAAAATTTATACGTTCGTACACACGCAATGTATCAGCAATCAGCCTCCATCCTGCTTTTTGAGCCCTACTGTTCACAGACGATTGAGAAATAAACAACAGCTTTGCAATCTCTGTTTGATTCAACCCGAGAAGCATATGATAAATCACTGCACTCTGCTTGGCTGACAACGAATTAATCAAATCATCCAACAAGACAACACTCACATTTACAAGTTCCGTAAAATTTCTATCATCAGCAACAAAACCAAAAATTGAGGTAGATGACGACCCTGCAATTTTATTTAGATTCCTACCCGCGATATAAATAGCCTCACCATCCATTACATCCATATGAGGATCAACAATACGCATACTGCCTACACCTATAGAAAAACGAATCCCCAAGTCCTGTAAAGCCGCAGAACAGACCAAATCCCCAGCCCATGCTTTAATCCTACACTTAATCAATAGCGCCAATCTCAGTGTCAGCCTTGGATCTGGCAGACAACATTCGATACTATCACCTTTAACAAGCCTTCCCCAAAATTTGGAAGAAGTATAGTATTTTGCATCAGCAAAGCAACTGCTTACTTCATCATTTAAACAAAGTAAATCTGCTTTGCTTAACGATGTAGAATCAATCACATCTGCAGCTATAACACCAAAAATTTTATCCATATTACCATAATTATGCCGCAAATATACGAAGAAATATTCAATAAAAAGCAGATAATGCTGAAATATCTAACAAATAGTAGATAATCAGTAAATATCGACTAATTCGAATGATGTTAGTCCAAAATGCTGAATGCATTGGACAATGTGTCAATGATACGTTGGAAAGGGTTCATAATAGAATGTCCGTGTTTTAACGTTAAACAATGCGAATGATAGTGCTGCTTGCATTCTCCCTACACCTTGAACTTCTAACTTTGAACCTTGAACGCCGCAGGCATCTCAACTGTCCGCAGGACAATCTCAACGTTGCTCTGCAACTCTTCAACGGCCAAAGGAACTTCAACCTTAATCCTTGAACTTTAAGCCGTTGCACAGCAACCTTTCAACTCTTCAACCGCACAAAGTGCTCTTCAATGTCCGCAGGACTATAAATCGTTGCGCAGCAACATCTCAACGCATCAACGCCGAAGGCATCTCAACGCAACGCAGTTGCATTTCAACGTCCGCAGGACAATTCAACGCCTTAAACCTTAAACCGCAAGGGTATTTCAACCAAATTTCTCACAAGCTTCACGATAAGTATCAAGACTTCCGATATCGAATCGTCCGGCACTCATAGGCCAAGCGTGTATTTCGGTCTTCTCTACCATGTAGTGAGCCAGGTTACCCGGTGCATCCTTACCGCAACCATTCGCTACGCTGTTGCGTACCAGGTCGAGGTCCTTTTGCAGGTAGATGTAGAAGGGAGGCACAGCCCAATGGCTTTTCGGTTCCTGAGGTTTCTCCTCCATGTTCAGCACCTTGTTCTCCTCATCCATCACAATCACCCCTGTACGTTGCAACTTCTCGATGCTCGGTTGTTCGTGACACATGATGCAGCTCGTCTGTTTTGCTTTGGCAAAGTCCACAAACTCTTGGAACGAGAAGAACAGGAGGTTGTCGGCAGCAACTACCAACAGGTCATGACCTGTTGTTGGTTGATCAGAAGCAGAGCATCGTTGAGATGTTGCTTCGCAACAGTTGAATGGTTGAACTTTTTCAATATACTCAATAGCAAGGAGGAGGTCACAGACGGCTCCCAGACGGGTATCGTTGGTCTCTGTGCCATCGTCGATGATGGTCAGCGGCTTGGTATAGT
>JAFWYQ010000048.1 GCA_017517605.1 Bacteroidaceae bacterium | reverse complement strand
TGGGAAGAACCGCATACTTCACATCTTTTCTTGTTCATACTAACTCCGCTTTTTGGCTTTTGAAATGCCTGCAAAGTTAGTGGCTATAAGAGAAGGAGCAGAGTCGCATCCTGCAAAATGAGCTATTGAGCAATTTCAAACGTCAATTTGTTGCTGAAACGTTTGAATCGCTCAAAACACCTGTAGGAATCGACCTTTGAGGAATGTCATATCCTGCAATTTGAGCTATAGGTCGAAAATGACGGGAAAATAAAAGTAAAAACTCTGCCAAATCTCATTTTTTAAGACACTTTTGGCAGAGTTTTTGAAAAGTTCACGCGCGAACATATAAATATCCTATCTCTTCTCCGCCACTATCATGGCCCAACGGTTATTCTCGTGGTGCTCGATGAAGGTGAGTCCGTTCTTTGCCAAAGATTCCTTCATAACGGGGATGTCGTCTACATAGAAACCGCTGAGGAAGATGCGGCTGCCGGTGGTCATGCAGGCAGCGTAGGCATCCATGTCGGTAGTGAGGATGTTGCGGTTGATGTTGGCAATGATGAGGTCGAAGGTGGGACGTTCGGTGCGCAACAGGTCGGCATCGCCTAAGCGGACGGTGATGCAGTCGATACCGTTGAGGCGGATATTGTCGGCAGAGTTGGAGACGCACCAGTCATCGATGTCGATGGCGGTGATGGGTGAGGCTCCACGCTTGGCGGCAAGGATGGCAAGGATGGAGGTGCCGCATCCCATGTCGAGCACACATTTACCTGTCAACTCTGTTTCCAACAGGCGGCTGACGATAAGGTTGGTGGTCTCGTGATGACCGGTACCGAAGGACATTTGTGGATTGATGAGGATGTCGTACTCCATTTGGGGTATATCCTTGTGGAAGGTGCTGTGGATAACACAGCGGTTGCCGATGACGATGGGTTGGAAGAAGTTCTTTTCCCACTCTTCGTTCCAGTCCTTGTCCTCCTGCTCCTGTGCGGTATAGCTGATGCAGACATCGGGCAGGGGGAAGTCGGCAATGACGGCTTTGATAGCCTCTTCGTCGTATAGTTTCTGTTGGATATAACCTTTCAGCAGGTTCTCTTCTTCTACAAAACTTTCAAAACCGATGTCGCCAGCCAGGGCGGTAAGTATATCTTGAGCGGTCTCGCTCCAAGGGGTAAGGGTGAAGGTTACTTCTATATAGACCATGATTGAATTAAAATTAAGAGTTAAAAATTAAAATTGTATCAGGCTACTAATTGCATGGCGAAAGTACAACATTTCTTTTTATAAATCCCTTTTTTATTCCATAAAATCTGAAAATATAGGGTAAAAAAGTAGGGGCAGGCTGCGAAATGACAAAAAAACGGATGTTTCTTGCCTGTAAATGGATATTGTTCTCTATATTTGCAGCATGATGAAATATAGAAAACTTCTTTTTGTGTGTACACTTCTGTGTGGGCTGGTAGCTTTTGCACAGCCTTATAGGGGTGAGAAATTGTCGAGAGGAATGATGGGAGTTCCTGTTGAGAATGGAATGTATTTGAGCTGGAGAATGTTGTTGGACGATGCATCGGATATACCTTTTACTATATATAGGTGTACGGAGGATGGCCAGGAAAAACGGCTCAATGACACTCCGATAACCCGAACCTGTGATTTCCTCGACCAGACGGCGGACCTCCAGAAAAGCAACCGATGGATATTGAAATCCGATAACAAGGTGTTGGCAGAGTGGTCGAATAAGGGAGGCAATTGTTTGCCCTATCTGAGAATCTCCATCAGCCGTCCGACCAACGATACGGTAGCGGGAATGGAGTATTCCTTTTCGGCCAACGACTGTAGTGTAGGCGATTTGGATGGTGACGGGAACTACGAGATTGTCTTGAAGTGGTCGCCCTCCAATTCCAAGCGTCCGCCAGAAAAAGGATTTGCAGGAAAAACTTACCTTGATGCCTACAGATTGGATGGAACCATGCTGTGGCGCATTGATTTGGGAAAGAATATCCGTTCGGGAGCAGCCACAACAAACTTCCTTGTCTTTGATTTTGACGGAGATGGAAAGGCGGAGGTCTGTTGCAAGACAGGCGACGGCACGGTGGACGGTACGGGTAAGGTCGTAGGCGACCCCCATGCTGATTGGCGTACATGGGATAAGGAAAGTCCTACATACGGAAAGATTGTCAATGGTCCTGAATACATCAGTGTCTTTGAGGGTGCAACAGGTCGGATGTTGGACACGAAGGAGTATATACCAACCCGTTATCCTTTGGATGGATGGGGAGGTATTGGTGGCAATGGCGGTAATGACAACACGGGTGGACGTTCTGACCGCTTCTCGGCAGCAGTGGCTCTGTTGGATGGGAAAACTCCTTCTGCCGTAATGGTCAGAGGTTGGTATGGACGTACCGTATTGGCGGCCTGGAACTTTATCGATGGGGAGCTGAAACATGTGTGGACCTTTGACAGTGCGGAGCCAGGATTGGAGAAGTACTCAGGCATGGCAAACCATAGTGTAACCGTGGCCGATTTTGATAGTGATGGTTTTGACGAGGTGTGTGTGGGTGCCATGACGGTTGATCATGATGGAAAAGGTCTGTTCTCTACAGGTCTAAGACATGGAGATGCCTTGCATGCAGGTCGGTTTGTGCCGGCACGAAAGGGACTTCAAGTGTTTGGTGTTCATGAAAATGAGGGAAAGAAAGATTTCATAAAGAAATGTCCGGCGGTAGCTATGTTTGATGGAGCGACAGGCGAAATCATTTGGCAGGACGGATTGGGAGCAGATGTCGGACGAGGAGTGGCCGCAGATATTGACCCACGCTATGAGGGTGCCGAATGTTGGTGTGGCTATGGAGGGTTGCGAAAATGTGCGGACGGCAGTGTGATTACGGAGAAGAAACCCAATTCGTGCAACTTTACCATCTATTGGGATGCAGATTCGTTGCAGGAACTTCTTGACCATTATTCAATCAGTAAGTGGAATTGGGAGATAGAGACGACTGAATTGCTGTTCAAACCCGAAGGAGTTGTTTCCAATAATGGGACAAAAGGTAACCCCTGCTTGAGTGGTGACATTTTGGGCGATTGGCGCGAAGAGGTAATATGGGCATCCAAAGACCAAACGGAATTGCGGATCTACATGACTACTATTCCGGCAATTGACCGAAGAGCCACTTTGATGAGCGACCGTCAATACCGGTTGGCCATAGCTTGGCAGAATGTGGCCTATAACCAACCACCACATCTGAGCTATTGAAAAGGTGAAGGGGGCGGGAAGTTTATCCCCTTCAAAAACTGAATAAACTCCTTTAAATTCCTTAAAATCTGAAAATATAGGGCAAAAAGTAAGGGGTAAATGTGAAATAACGGGAAAAACTCTGCAAAAAATAGGAGTTTTATATCCACATGTCAATATAGTTTTCTATATTTGCAGTAGAGATTATTGATGAGATTTAAAAAGTAGTGTTATGAAAAAGTTAGTATTTTTATCGTTTTTGCTGGCTGCCCTATCGCAACTGAGCATGGCACAGAGTATAGGCGATGATCTCTACTTTGTTCCTAAGAAAGAGAAAAAGGATAAGACAATCCAGGTGGAACGTGCTACAGAGGAAAAAACTGTAACCGTCATCACTTCAGATGGAGAAATACGCCAAATTCCTGTTTCAGAAACAAATTTGGTTACAATCTCAAGCAAACAGTTGCAGAAGGCAACAGCTACCGTACGCGATGCGTCGGGTAAGGAGCGCAATGTGGATGAATACAACCGTCGCTATACATCGTCTTCAGTTGATGCTGAAACAGTTTATGTAGAGGAAGAGGAGACCGAGGAGGAGGGTGAATGGTTGCGCGGCTTTGAAGGTTCGCAGGAAGATTATGAGTATGCCACCCGCTTGATCCGTTTCCGTAGCCCGCGTGTAGCTGTACCGGTGAGCAGTCCGCTTTATTGGGACATTGTATACTCTTGGTCGCCTCTTGATTGGAATGTCTATATTGATGGCTCGTATGCCTATGCGTTCCCTACCTTGTATAATCCCTCATGGTGGAGTTGGCATTACGACCCCTGGTATTGGAACTATGGATGGAACTGGCACATCAGTTATGGTGGCTGGGGATTTGGTTGGGGATGGAATGACCCTTGGTATCATCACCATCATTATTGGGGGTATTATCCGCATCATCACCATCATCATGGGCCTATTTGGGCAGGTGGTGGAGGTCACATAGGCGGAAGCTGGCGCGATGGATTCTATTACGACAACCGTCGCCGTGCGGCAGACCGTCCCAATGCTGTACGTGGCGACCGTCGTGAAGATAATACTGTCCGCGCTACACGTGGTAACGACCGTGGTACGGTGGCATCCCGCGAAAATTCTTCAACCCGTGCCGATCGTACATCCGGACGTGTTGTAGCTGGAAGGAATACGGATGATGCTGTTCGCTCAACCACTTCTGGACGGAATACAAGCGTGAAGGATGCCGTTCCTGCCGAAGGACGTACAAGCCGCAATACGGTCAGCCGTAGCAATAGTAGTTCGTCTACTGACCGTTCGACAGGTAACTACACACGCAGCAGTAGCAATCGCTCTTCTACGGGACGAACCACGAACAGCAGTGTACGCAACAGCAGTTCGCGCAGTTCTTCGTCGGGCAATGTGTCACGCAGCAACAGCAACAGTACACGCAGTTCTTCATCGGATAATGTATCACGCAGTAGCAGTTCGCGTAGTTCAAGTTCTTTCTCTTCGGGAAGCAGCAGCAGTAGCCGAAGCTCAAGCATGGGCGGAGGTAGCAGCCGGTCAAGTGGCGGCGGTGGCGGACGCTCTGGTGGTGGACGCAGATAAGTAACACTGGTTAGTGAACTCTTAGATTATAGATAATTATGAATAACAAGAAAATAATGTCAGTTGCTATGGCTCTGCTTCTTTCAGGAAGTATGGCCATGGCTCAGACACAATACGATGCAGCCCGTTTCATCGATACCGACCTGAATGGTACAGCCCGTTTTGTGGGTATGGGTGGTGCGATGAGTGCCTTGGGTGGCGACATTTCCACCATGGGCAGTAATCCGGCAGGTATTGGCTTGTATCGCAGTAACGACTTTGCGGGCACAATCAGTCTGAACAATACACAAGTGAAGAGTGATTTCGAGGGAATCAAGGGTAATGCCGACCGTTCGCGCATGTCGTTCGACCAGTTGGGTGTGGTGTTCAGCAACAAGATAGGTAACGAGACTTCGGTGCGCTATGTCAATGTGGGTATCAATTACCACAAGCAGCGCAACTTCAGTAGACGTACTGCCATGTATGGCAATCTGATGGGAATGTCATTGACTGACCAGATTGCAAACATGACCAATCATGACCCGAGCGGGAACTACAATCCACTTCCACTCGCTGATTATTATAAGATATATAATGAATTGGGTGGAAACTACTACGGTGAGACATGGAGTGATGTATCATGGCTAAGTGTGTTGGGTATCCAAGGTGGGCTTGTTGGTCCTCAGATTGGTTCTGAACCCGAAGATGGTGATGAACCGCTCGTGGATGGTGCTGGCAATCCCATTCTTGACGGTAACGGAAATCCTTTGTACGAATACAGACACTACATCGGTATGCCGGGGTACGAATCAGAGTATCGCAGTCGTGAGACGGGTGGTGTAAGTCAGGTTGACATCAACCTGTCGACCAATGTGGATGACCGCATCTATTTGGGCTTCACATTAGGGTTCCACGATGTGAACTATAAACGTTCATCGGCTTATTCTGAAATAGGTGAGTTTGACGGAATGTCTACAGAGTTTACGTTGAGCAACGATTTCGTTACTGAAGGTACGGGTGTAGATGCCAAGTTGGGTGTTATCTTCCGCCCGTTCGAAGAGTCTGCTTTCCGTATGGGATTGGCAATACATACGCCCACCTTATATACTTTGTCTGACCGCCATTGGGCTTCACTTTCTTCCTCGTTGGACAATTATCATGGCGAGACTGATGTGGCACAGTTCAATTACCAATTGCTTACCCCATGGAAGTTCAATCTCAGTTTGGGACACACTATCGGCACTTCCATTGCTTTGGGTGCAGAGTATGAATATACCGACTACTCTTCTGCAGAATTGCGCTATGATGACGGTTTTGAGATGGAAGAGGAGAGCGATTGGATTGACGAGGACTTGAAAGGTGTACACACCGTACGTGTGGGAGCAGAAGTCAAGTTGGTGCCCGAGTTCAGCCTGCGTGCCGGATACAACTACACGTCGGCTGCCTTCGAGAAAGGTGCCTACAAGTGGCTCTATCCCAATACTACCTATACCGATGCTGAGTACGAAAATATGCTGGAACGCAATACCTTCACCCTTGGTATGGGATTCCGGACAGGACAGCTCTATGTGGATGCGGCTTTCCTCTACACAATGCAGAAGAGCGAGTTCTATCCCTTCGACAGCCAGTTCAGTTACGAAGATGCACTGGTGGATTATCCTACGACAGCCGACGGGCTGTTACCGGCTACTAAGTTGGATAACGAGCGTATGCAGTTGCTGCTTACCGTAGGTTGCCGTTTCTAAGAATATAAAATAGGGCAGGGCCACAACCAAAACTTCTGTTCACTTGTTTGTATTGCATAACAAGAATGAATGGAAATGATGAAAAGAGAATTTTGGATTCGTTTGGGTGTGGCCCTGCTGATTGTATTACTGCTCTGGTGGCTCTATATGGCCATTTTGGTTGACGAGGATGAAGCATTGGCTTTAGTGGAGTGTGGAGTCTCGTTGGATATACATTGTCTTAGAGTATAGATACAGAAAAACAGAAAAGTTTTTCATTTGACATAAGAACATTAGTAATAGAAGAATCTTTTGTTTTTATGTTCTTCTATCTAAAAAAAGATATAGATATAATGGAAAAGAAATCGTCGGGTATTGCCCTTGCCCTTATGCGTGGCATCACGGCATTGTTGATTGGCGGTCTGTTGGTCTTCTGGTCACAGAGCGCCGTGCTTTATTTGATTATGGTTATCGGGTGCTTGTTCCTGATACCCGGATTGTTCTCCCTGCTCACCTATTACCGGAAGGTTTCGCCCGAAGGAACCCGTCGTTTCGGTTGGCCACAAGTGTTGGGCGTGGGCAGCATCCTGTTCGGCCTTTGCCTGATTGTCAGCCCTGAGTTTTTTGAAATGTCGCTCATGTATGCGTTGGGAATCATCCTGTCGTATGCCGGCTTGAGCGAAATCATCCAGTTGGTAGCTGCCCGTCAATGGGTGCGTGTGCCGGGTGCTTTCTATGTGACACCGGTATTGGTGATGCTCACGGGTATCTTCATCCTGTTCAATCCTATCGAGACGGCCAACATTCCCTTTATTATATTAGGTATAGGTTGCATCGTCTATGGCATTTCCGACATGGTGAACATCGTCAAGTTCCGCCGTCGTAACAGCGAGGTGGAGGAGTTGGAAGTCGTGAATGACGAACCGAAGGAACAGGAAATACCGATTGAGGAATAATGCGTTGATTGTCAGAATAAAGCAAGCGCCTTTCCGTCTATGGGAGAGGCGCTTGTTTTGTTTACATACAAACGGTGTCTTTTTCAGCCTTTTTTCAAGGCTCCTCATACTCATGCACGGGGGTGGATAATTCTTCAATAATTTCTCCACCTTGCAGGCTGGGATCCTTTTCTATGCGACGGTTCATGTATATCCCGAAGATGATGATGACCATCAAGATGACGAGGGCGATAATCCAAATGTTCTTGCTCATAATGGTTCTTCTTTTCTATAATAATATGTATAGGATGAAGAACGTATGAAGGCTTGGATTTGTTCTTATCTGATAAACAACAACTCGCGATATTTCGGCAACGGCCACATTTGGTCGTCAATAATCAGTTCCAGTTGGTCGATGCGCTGGCGGATGCTCTCCAGCATGGGAGCCACGGTATCGTGGTAGGCAATGGCCTTTTCACGCTCGCTCTCGATGCGGTTGGCCACCTTGCGGGCCTCAATCATCTTCGCTACGTTCTCCTCGATGAAGTTGTTCAGTCCGGCTATTTGCTCAATCAGGTCGATGTTCTTGGCCGAAAGGATGGCGGCCTTTTCGGCGGGGAAGAGCTTCTGGGTCTTGTAGGCATTGTCGATGAGTTCGCACTGGTACTTGGTGGCCACGGGGATGATGTGGTTCATCACCAAGTCGCCCAATACGCGGGCCTCTATCTGAATCTTCTTTGTATAAATTTCCCATTTCACCTCGTTGCGTGCCTCCAGCTCCTTACGTGTCATCACGCCTGTCCGTTCAAACATGGCTACGGACTCGGGCTTCAGGTAACTGTCGAAGATGAGCGGACAGTTTGTTTCGCAATCCAATCCACGACGGGCAGCTTCTTTTTTCCATTCGTCACTATAACCGTTGCCATCAAAGCGGATGGGTTTGCACTCTTTGATGAGGCGGCGCAGTACGCTGAGGATAGCCGAAATTTTCTCTTCACCCTTTTTGATGAGTTCATCCACTTCGGTTTTGAAGTCGTTCAGCTGTTCGGCTACGGCCGAGTTCAAGGCAATCATGGCACTGGCACAGTTTCCTTCTGACCCTGGTGCACGGAACTCAAAGCGATTTCCTGTGAAGGCAAAGGGCGAGGTGCGGTTGCGGTCGGTATTGTCAACCAGCAGTTCGGGAATCTGCGGGATGTCCAGTTTCATGCCGCGGCGGCCTTCGATGATGATGAGTTCGTCGTTGCTGCTCTCCTCCAGGCGGTCGAGCACTTCGCTCAGTTGTTTGCCGAGGAAAGAAGAGATAATGGCGGGAGGGGCCTCGTTAGCTCCCAGTCGGTGGGCATTGTTGGCACTCATGATGCTGGCCTTCAGCAGTCCGTTGTGGCGATATACGGCCATCAGTGTGTTGACAACGAAGGTGACGAAGCGCAGGTTGTCTTCGGGAGTTTTGCCCGGTGCATGAAGCAGTTCGCCGGTGTCGGTTCCCAATGACCAGTTGTTGTGCTTGCCGCTACCGTTCACTCCCTTGAAGGGCTTCTCGTGAAGCAGTACGCGGAACCCGTGATTGCGGGCCACGTTGCGCATCAGCGACATCAGCAGCATGTTGTGGTCAACGGCTAAGTTACACTCCTCGTAGATAGGAGCCAACTCAAACTGGTTGGGGGCCACCTCGTTGTGTCGTGTCTTTACGGGAATACCCAACTCCAATGATTTTACTTCAAGGTCGGTCATGAAAGCGGCTACTCGTGGAGGAATAGCACCGAAGTAGTGGTCTTCCAACTGCTGGTTCTTCGATGATTCGTGCCCCATCAAGGTACGCCCTGTAAGAAGCAGGTCGGGACGTGCAGCATAGAGCCCTTCATCTACAAGGAAGTATTCCTGCTCCCATCCCAAATAGGTAAAAACCTTCTTTACTTCGGGATTGAAATAGTGGCATACACCCAATGCAGCTTGGTTGACAGCACGCAATGACTTCAAGAGCGGGGCCTTGTAGTCGAGAGCTTCGCCCGTGTAAGCAATGAATACGGTGGGGATACAGAGGGTGTCATCTACTACAAATACTGGTGACGAAGGATCCCAAGCACTGTATCCGCGGGCTTCGAAGGTGTTGCGGATACCCCCGTTGGGGAAGGAAGAGGCATCTGGTTCCTGCTGTACCAACAGCTTTCCCGAGAACTCTTCCAGCATACCTCCCTTACCATCGTGTTCCACAAAGGCATCGTGCTTCTCTGCCGTTCCGTCGGTCAACGGCTGGAACCAGTGTGAATAGTGGGTTACTCCCAGTTCGATGGCCCATTTCTTCATGCCAGCAGCCACCTCGTCGGCAATGTTGCGGTCGAGTGGGGCACCGTTGTCAATCACGTCAATCAACTTGGCATACACATCTTGTGGCAGGTATTTGAACATCTTTGCTCGGTTGAACACATACTTGGCAAAATATTCCGTTGGTCGTTGTGTAGGTGGAGTCACCTCAACAGCCTTCTTCTTGAAAGCCGCTTCAATCACTCTGAATCTTAATTTTGACATATTATATTTTTTTAGTTGACTGGTTGACAAGTTGAGGAGTTGACCAGGGTTCTTGAACTCTAAACCTTAAACTTTAAACTTTAAACAGTCTCGTCACTCGTAACTCGTAGCTTGTCACTCGTGACTTTTTCAAAAACGCGGCAAAAATAGTCATTATTCTTGGTTTTTTGGTTGTGATTCCCGTATTATTAGCTGACAAATGGAAGAAATTGATAAGAAATAGGACTGATACGGGATAAAATTAGTACTTTTGCAATAAATTTGCAAGCTGTACGTTTAAAGAATTAGTAGAAACATAGTATTAGATTAAACATCCTAATAGAAAATCAGAGAAATTTATGCGTAAATATTTCGTATTGTTGTTGCTCCTGTTTGTGTGTGGAGGTGTGTCTTTTGCACAGACCATGACAGATGAGGAGGTGATTAGTTATGTGATGGAATCCCAATCCAAGGGTATGGCTCAAACAGACATTGTCAAGAACTTGTTGCGTCGGGGTGTTACAATGGATCAGGTAAACCGTATTAAAGCGAAGTATGGTGAAGGGGGTAATGAAGTTGTTGGTGACAATACGACTGCCAAGAAAGTGCGTACGCGCAATAAGCCTACTAAGGGAACCGCCCGCGACAATATGCTGAAGGATGCAGATGGTAAATCCGTTGTTTCCTCCAAAGAGGGAGGATTTTCATCTATGGGTGAACTCTCGGAAGAGGAGATGATGTTAGAGGGATTGAGCTTCGCCATGCAAGACAGTACTGATATGGAGAAGGAGCCCGAACCGAAGAATAAGAAAGAGATATTCGGACATCGGATATTCAAGAATAAGTCCCTTTCCTTTGAACCCAATTTGAATATTGCTACTCCGGCCAATTACCGTATGGGACCTGGCGATGAAGTAATCATTGATATTTGGGGCGATTCACAGACCACTATTCAAGAAACAATATCTCCCGATGGAGCTATTCAGGTTGAAGGGTATGGTCCTTTGTATTTGAATGGCATGACCATCAAGGAGGCCAATGGTTATGTCCAGTCCGAATTAGGACGTATTTACGGCATTTCTGGAGATGATCCCTCTTCTCAAATCAAGATTACACTTGGTCAGATTCGCACCATCCAAGTGAATGTGATGGGCGAGGTAGAAAATCCGGGAACATATACCCTTTCTTCTTTTGCTACCGTATTCCATGCCTTGTATCAGGCAGGAGGAATGAACGAAATAGGAACAATGCGTGCCGTAAAGGTGTATCGTGCCAATAAACTGATAGCAACATTGGACATTTATGATTATATCTTGAATGGCCAAATGCAGGGTGATATCCGTTTGGTGGATGACGATGTGATTATGGTTGGTACCTACGAAAGTTTGGTAAACGTGGTAGGAAAGGTAAAGCGCCCCATGTATTACGAAATGAAACGCGATGAGAACCTGGCTACAGTGCTTCAATATGCCGGAGGTTTTGCTGGTGATGCCTATAAGAAAAGTGTACGTCTGATACGTAAAGGTATGCGCGAACAGCAGATATACAATGTTGACGAAGCAGACTTCAGTTCATTTGTTGTGTTGGATGGCGACTCATTGAATATCGATTCAGCCTTGACTCGTTTCTCCAATATGGTAGAGGTAAAGGGAGCTGTATATCGTACAGGCATGTATCAGATGGATGGCCGTATCAATACCGTGCGTGCTTTGATTGAGGCTGCAGACGGAATTACGCCGGATGCATTTGTCAATCGTGCCGTGCTCCATCGCAAAGGGGAAGATTTTTCGTTGGAAATCATTCCCGTTGATGTAAAGGGTATTATGGCAGGGACTGCTGCAGATATTACATTGCGCAACGAAGATGTATTGTTTATCCCCACTGTAATGGATGTGCAGGAAGAGCGTCAATTATCCATCCATGGCGAAGTGAATTATCCCGGTACTTATATGTTTGCAGCCAATACCACATTGGAAGACCTTGTGTTGCAGGCTGGAGGATTGAAGGATGCAGCTTCTGTAGTTCGGGTGGAAGTGGCCCGTCGTATCAAGGATGCATCGGGTCAGCCGGGCGAAACGGCAAAGACATTTACATTCTCTTTGCGCGATGGCTTTGTGGTAAGTGGTGAGAGTGGTTTTGTTCTCGAACCGTTTGATGAGGTGTATGTGCGCCGTAGCCCCGGCTATCAGGAGCAGCAGCATGTGACCGTAGAGGGTGAAGTGCTTTATCCAGGCAAATATGTAATGGTGAAGAAGAATTATCGATTGAGCGAACTGCTCAATGCGGCTGGTGGTGTGACGGATGAAGCCTTTGTCAAAGGTGCCCAATTGGTGCGTAAATATACTCCCGAAGAGATTGAAGTGCTGAAGCGTGAACTGCGTTTTGCAAAATTGAATGCCGAAGAGGATCCGACAGCTGCCCGCACAGGTATGGGTAAGAGTCTGGATGAAATCAAGGACTCTATTGATTTGGAGATTATGGAACTCTGTATGGATTACCGTGTTGCTATCGAATTGGATAAGGCTTTGGCTAATCCGGGTTCAACATACGATCCCGTATTGCGTGAGGGAGACCATATTGTGATTCCTCAATATGTCAATACGGTGAAGATACTTGGCTCTGTAAACCAACCCAATGCTGTAACCTTTGTTGAAGGGGAGAAGATTGATTACTACATCGAACAAGCTGGTGGATATGCCCAGAAAGCTTGGAAGAAGCGTGCATATGTTGTCTATGCCAATGGTACCATGGCTAAAGTGAAGGGTGGAGGTAAAAATGTCATCCAACCTGGCTGTAAAGTCATTGTACCCGAGAAGAATGGTAAGACAGGTTTGAAGACTTCTGAAATCTTGAGCATCGGAACTACGACGGCTTCATTGGCAACCATGGTGGCTACCGTACTTTTGAATAGATAAAATGACATTGAAAGAGAAAACACAATAATGGAAGATACTAACAAAAAGAACAACAATATAGACATATTGGAAGATTTGCAGAAGATTAAGGATTTTATCCGTCTTCTGTGGACAGAGCGTAAACTCTTCTATAAAACCTGTGGTTGTGCCGTCGTGTTGGCTTTGGTGGTCGCATTCAGTGTCCCCAAACGCTATACGGTCGAAGTGGCATTGGCTCCCGAGAGCGGTGGCAGTATGGATATGGGAGGCCTCTCTTCATTGGCCTCCATGGCAGGTATCAATATTGGTGCTATGGGTAATAACGATGCCATTGGTCCTGACCTTTATCCGATGATTGTTCATTCCAAGGATTATCTGGTGCGCTTGTTCGACATTCCCGTCAAGACAATGGATGGTGAATTGGCTACCACCTATTACGATTATCTGTTGGAACATCAGAAAATTGCTTGGTGGGGCTATCCCATGAAGGGGTTAGGCAAACTGATGAAGTTGATAAGCCCTGAAAAAGAAGATTCCTTGCCCATGCTGAATGGACAGCGTAACTACATGTTCTTGACGCCCAAAGAGCGGAGTGTGATTGAAATCCTTCAAACCCACATTGTCTGCAATGTAGATAAGAAGAATGGTATCATTCGTATGCAGGTGACGGAACAGGACCCCTTGATTGCAGCTGTCATTGCAGATTCTGTACGTGTGGCATTGAATAATTTCATTATTGAATACCGCACCAACAAGGCACGTCAGGACTATAATTACATGAATAACCTGTACAAGGAAGCTCAAGCAGAATACGCTCGCACACAAGCCGCTTACACCTCTTTTGCTGATGCCAATCTGAACTTGAATTCAGTGCGTGCCCAAATCAAGAAAGACGATTTGGAGAAAGAGATGCAACTTGCCTATACCGTTTATAGTCAGTTGGCCAACCAATTGCAGGTGGTAAAGGCCAAAATACAGGAAAGCACCCCTGCCTATACGGTTCTTGAGTCATCCACTGTACCCGAGCGTGCCTCTTCGCCCAAGAAGTTGCTGCTGTTGGTAGCCTTTGGTTTCTTGGCTTGTGTAGGCACTACAGGTTGGATTGTTTGGAAGAAGATAATAAAGGGATAGTCATCCCTCTGTAAAATGAAGGCATTGGATCTGTATTCTCTAAAAAAGTCTGTGGGTAACGCATTGTTCATGCTGTTTATCCTTATTCTGACGTTGGATCCAACAGGGTCTATTTTGCATTTAAAGAATCTTTCGTTTGTCCTTTTAGTTGCATACAATATGGTCTGTTTTCGTCCTGATTACAGAAAATTGCCTATTGTCATTATCTCCTTTTCGGTTGTGATTATATCATGGATTTTTGCAACAATACAGGATGTTTATGTCAATTTAGACGGAGTAATAGCTCTTTTGAAAGCCGTTTCACCTATGTTGTTGTTGTTGTGGGTGCGTGAATATGATTTATTGGCTTTGGCTCGTGTCCCTATTGTTGTAGGCTCATTGGTGATAGTTTTTCTGTTTTGGTTAGTGGTACTTGTTCCTGTTGCAGAAGGTGTTGTTTACCATTTCTTTAATACAGCAAGTGACGATACTGTTATCATGTCGTGGAGAAGTTTCTTGGGAATAGAATTATTCGGTATGTATTATAAGTCCCTTGCAAGTTTTATTTTGGTATTTGCCGTGTATGTGGCCGACTTCTTCAATAAGGAAAAGCGAAATTGGAAAACTGTTTGTGGCACAATTCTTATTTTTCATGCTTTCGTGATAAGTGGCACTCGTAGTACAATGTTGTTGCCTTTTGTTTTGATAGGTTTTAATGTATATCGCGAGTATAAGAATACACGATATTTTAAGTATATCTTATATCCTGCTATAATTTTTATAGGTATAGCATTTCTTGTTTTGCTTTATATGTTAATATCAGAAAAGAATGAAGCCTCTAATTTAGTGAAATATGCCCATTTGTATTCATATTGGGAACTATTTTCTGAACATCCAATATATCTTCTGTTAGGACAAGGACCTGGCACATCATTTTATTCGGCAGGTTTTGGTAGAGTAACTTCTGTAACCGAATGGACATACTTGGAACTAATACGAAATTTTGGCATGTGTTCATTGGTGATTATCTATGTTTTCTATCGTCCGTTGGTTGATTTATGGAAAGAGCGGAAAAATAGTCATACCAATAGTTTGCTGTGGGGTTATCTGATTTATTTGTTTGTGGCAGGAACTAACCCATTGATGTTGTCTTCAACTGGTATGATTGTCCTGTTGATTATTTATTCATATGTGGAAAGGATAAGAAGGTAGAGAATAGAAGAAAATAGCCATTACCCCCTACTTTATAGATTATATTAATACATAATGCATTCAACTTTTAATGTTTTTAGTGTGACATGTTGCGCAAACGCAGAGTTTTTACTATCTTTGCACTTTAGAATCTATTTATTTAGTGCTAACAAAATTCGTATGTTTGTAGCAGGCTGATTTATAGAATTTTGAATAAATGTAGAAAAGTGTTATGAATTCACATATAATATCTTTTTCCATAGTACGATACAATCAGACAATGGAGGAATTATCTGAGGTAATCGAATCTATACTTCTCTATCCAGGGGAGAAACGCATATTTCTTATAGATAACTCTGCTTCTCCTTTTCCAGATGCTGTGATTTCTGATTTAGAGGCTTGCGTAGAATATCGTTTTTTGGGAATGAATGTGGGCTTTGGCAAGGCTCATAATATGGCGATTAAAAGCGCAATAGATAAAGGCTGTAGGTATCATTTTGTGGTGAATCCAGACATCTTCTATGATAAAGATGTAGTGGAAGAAATGATAGCCTATATGGACAAAAATCCAGAAGTGGGTCAAATGATGCCCAAGATTCTTTATCCTAATGGACATAAGCAGTATTTGCCTAAATTGGCTCCTACACCTTGGTTCCTTTTTTGGCGTAAGATGAAATACCCTTCATGTGCTCATAATCATGTCATGCAAAAGTTTGAGATGCGTGGAATGAAAGACGACCGTCCCTATGACGTAGTTTGTCTCTCTGGATGTTTTTCTGTAATAAGATTGGAGGCTATCGAGAAAGTTGGAGGATATGATAGTCGTTATTTTATGTATTTCGAAGATACAGATTTAGCCCGTCGTATTCATTCACAATATCGTACGGTTTATTATCCGATGGTGTCAGTATATCATAAATATGCTCATGGTGCGCAAAAAAATTATAAATTGTTTGTAATATTTGTATGTTCTTGCTTGAAATATTTTATGAAGTGGGGGTTTTTCTTCGACAAGGAACGGAAATTATATAATACAGCAGCATTGTGCCAATTGAAGTAATATTATGTATGCCAAATCTCCTTTAATATCAATTATTTGTCCTTGTTATAACTCGGGAGAATCTCTTGAGAGGATGATTTTGAGCGTGCTTGCACAGGATTATACGGACTATGAATTAATTGTTGTAGATGGTAAATCAAGTGATTGTACAACTTTAGGTATTTTGGAAAAGTACGCGAAAAAAATAATTTGTATTTCCGAAAAAGATGATGGTATTTATGATGCCATGAATAAAGGGGTGGAGTTGGCTCGTGGAAAGTGGTTTTATTTTATTGGTGCGGATGATTACTTTTATGATTCGGCGGTATTGAATCGTATCTTCGGAAAAGGAAATAATATCAATGAAGGTGTAGGATTGATTGTGGGAAAAGCTCTGTTTGGCGATAAAGTAAGAAGTTACCGATTATCATCAAAGATGTTTTTGGAAAATACATTGCTCCATCAGGCTGTATTCTATTCGCGTAAAATTTTTATGGATGGATTTCGCTACAATAAAGAATTTCGAGTATCATCCGATTATGATTTGAATTTTTATTGTTATAAACAGGGGTTTGTTCCTCTCTATTTGAATGTGATGGTATGTCGTTTTTCATTAGAAGGTATATCTAGTCAGGTTCATTTCCAATCTTATAAGGAGGAGATGGCAGTTCGTAAGAAGTATATTCGTCGCAAATGGTTATGTCCATTCTTTGCATTGTACTCTTATTCACGTTATGTCATCAGAAAAATAGTAATGTTAATCAAATGAAAAAGCTAGTATTATGATTCTTTCAATCGTGATAGTTGCATATAATAGTAATGATGTCTTGTTGGATTGTTTGGATTCAATTAAAAAAGTAAATCCGTATTCAGACCAATTGGAGGTTATTATTGTTGACAATAATCCCCCTTCTGGATTATCAACTTTATTGAAGGAGCAGATATATGATTTTCAGCTGATATATATGCCCAATGATAAAAATGTGGGTTTTGGAGCAGCAAATAATCAGGGCTGCGATTTGGCACGTAGTAAAGTTGTGCTTTTTCTCAATCCTGACACATTGATTGTGGAGGATATTTTTACACCGACAATAAAAGCTATTGAATCTGATATAGATACTGTTGTTGGATATCGATTGATAGATGTTAAGGGTAGCCCCAATAATTCTTATTCCTATTTCTTTGAATATTTTTATCTCTTTCCTCTTTTTCATTTAGTGGAAAGATTCTCTTTTTTCTATGTCAATGATTGGCGGGTTGTAAATAGAATTGTATGGCCATGGGGTGCTGCGTTTGCCATGAATAGAGATAAATTCGTAGAAGCTGGTAAATTTGATGAAAATATATTTCTTTGTAATGAAGAGCAAGATTTAATGAAGCGTGTTGTCAATCGGAAAATTAAGATTCTATCTCACCGTATAGTGCATTTGGAAGGGCATGGTCAGGTTGTTTCTGTTAGGCGATATAAGGCATATTTTGAATCGCTTCATTATTATTTCAAGAAATATAACTTAAGTGCAACCTCTTTTTGGTGCTTTTTTCGTATGAAGATAAAAATAAAACAACTTATTGGTTCAGATGTATCACAGTACAATTTAGTGCAAGCTTTTACAACCTTTCAGAAAGAAGTTTTAAACAATAAATCAAAAGGGTAGTGATGGATGATTCAGTTAATGATTCTTTTAGGATTTCATCAAAGTTCCATCTTTTGAGAGTGTAAAATAAACTGTGTCAAGCTACAATAATAGTAGTAAGAAATAGTTTATTTTAAGATGACAAACGAAGAAATTGATTACAAGTTGGCCGCCGAACAGTTGCGTACAGGCAAGGCCCTGTTTGGCAAAGGCGGTG
>JAFWYQ010000008.1 GCA_017517605.1 Bacteroidaceae bacterium | reverse complement strand
TGAAAGCCTTATTGGAGGAGGAAGGATTGATTGAGAAGGAAGAATGAAGCTCCTCAGCCAACTTCCCCAAAAGGGAGAGAATGAATCTCAAACTTTACACCTATTGAACCTTGAACCAAAAAAGAGGGAAGAATCATAGTGTCTTAACTATCAGATTCTTCCCCCTTTTTTTACATGGCATTTATGCTACAAGTTTTCGTGTCAGTTTGAATCGTAACATTATAGTTACAATTGCGTAACACACCCCAAAAGAGGTGATGCTATTGCACAGGATGTGTATGAATGCCGGTGTGGTTGGGGGAAGAATATACTGAAACAAATCGTATCCGATGTGAATGAAAATGAAGTGGCACAGATAAATACCCAATGTGGCTGATGCCACTTTAGTGAGAACTTGTGACGGAGTGACATTTAGCTTTTGTACCACGATGAAAATAGGGAAAGTAATGAGGAACACGTGTGCAATGGCAAAGTGCCAGGCAAAGGAGATTTGTTGAGGCAAGTATGCCAAAAGTAAATCCAATGAAAGGAACGTGAGGGCCACTCCAACTACAAATGCAGGAATGCAGATGCATAGTGTCTTTTTCCAATTCCATTGTGGAGGATATGCTTTCCAATAATAGCCTAAAAGCAAGTAGCCTATAAAACCGGAGATATAATAAAAAGTTCCGAAAATATTCCAGTCGCACATTCCGAAAATTTGAGAATTACCCGGGTAACCAATGAAACCCAATTCCTTTGCCGCCAATTCTACGTATGGCAGAAAAAGTGTTATCCCCCAAATAAGTAAGATATTCTTGACTTCTACGCGTGGTGCATGTTTTATCCAAGTGCTGAGGATGGGGATAATGAAGTAAAGTCCAATCAGCATGTAAAGATACCATAATGGAGTTGTGTCGTAGTTGAAATTCAGGAAAAAGGTGAATGCTTTTCGGCAGGCCGCTTCCAATGTGTATGTGGATGAATCTATAAACGGAAAACTCGTGCCGCCTGCCAAGTGGATGTATAGATAGAATAAGAAAGGAAGCGCCACTGACCAGAATACCAAAGGGATAGCCAGACGCTTGACGCGTTTGGTATAGAAGTTGCCTAAACTCAGTGATGTAGGAAGTAGTAAAACTCCCGACATCATGACAAATAACGGTACCGAACATCTGACAATGCTACCAATTGCCCATCCGCCGACAAAATCGGAATGGTTGTCTGTGAACAGAAACGGATCACTACAATGCGAAGCGACAACGAAGAAGCATGCCATGCAGCGTAAAAGGTCAATCCAACCAATGTGACTTCTTTCAGATTCTTTCATACGATTATTTTTTTGCAAATATAGTGTATCCTCCTAAAAGAAGGATACTTTTAAACATGTTTTTCCCTGAATGAGGGTGAAATGTACAAAACAATTCGTTTTCCATCACTTCATTATCGTCTCCACCGGGCGCTCTTTGGCCGCACGCCAGCTCTGTACGGTGACGGTGAAGCAGACGATGAACGACACGATGAGGAAAGCCACGGCGAAGAGCCACCAGTGCATCGGCGTGCGATAGGCAAACGATTCTATCCACCTATTATATAAGGTATAAGCCACGGGAGCGGCCAGGATGAAGCAGATGGCGAGCGTGCGGAGATACTGCATGTTGAACATCACGAGGATGTCACGTGTCGTAGCACCGAACACCTTGCGGATGCCTATCTCCTTGCGCTTGGCCCGTGTCTCGAAGAGAACAAGGCCGAACACTCCGATGAGAGAAATGACGAGCGAGACAATGGAGCCAGTGAGCACCAATGTCTTCTGATTATTTTCTTCGCGATAAGCACGTTCGAGGACACGCTCTTTGGTGATGATGGAGTAGTCCTTATCTGCCAAGTCATGCTTTTGGCAAACATCCTCTACTTGGCGGATAACCGCAGCCATCATGTCAGGCGAAGAGACGCGGATAGCCATCTTGTCGAACTGGTATAATGTGTTTACGTGAAAAGCCGAAGGGCCTATCAGGTTGCGCATGTTTCGGGCATTGACATCCTCTGCATATCCCACAACTTCGATACCTTTTCCATCTTTGGTGGCAAAATAGATGCCAAACTCTGTACCCAAAGGAATGCTGCCATATTCTCTCCGAACCGCTTCGTTGAGAATGAACGAGAATTGGTCTTCTTGGCGGAAGTTGCGTCCTTCGGTAATCCGTATCCCCATTACATCCAAGAAGTCTGGTTCTACCACATACACTTGTAAGGTTATATGCTCCCCTTCGTGCCGAGTACTCCACTCCATGGTAACATCCCTTTCTCCCAATACATCACGACACTTGGCCGCACCTACCACGTCGGGCAACATCTTTAGGTCGCTCTTGATGGCTTCACTCACCGAAGCGTTACTGAGTCTTGAACTTTGCAGATAGAAAATGGAGTCGCGGGCATACCCCACGGGCATGGTGGCGACATAGTGATGCTGGGCATTCATCAGGAGCAACAGGACAACAACGGCCAGTGAAGAGGTGAACTGCACACCGATAAGCCCCTTGCGCAATGCCCGTCCGCGCTCGCTGAGGGCAAAACTGCCGTTGATGACAAGGGCCGGTTTGCGGCTCGTCTGATACCAAGTGGGGTAAGCACCGGCACCAAGTACAACCAATGAGGCCACCGCCACCATGATGCAAAGGACATCGAGATTCTTATCAAAAGCCATGTCGCTGTTCATCAAATTGTCCAGATAGCCACCTTGGATAATGAACCACAAAATACCGATGGCCAACGAAACTGACAAGAGAATTACCACTACTGTCTGTCCGACGAGCGACAAGCGCAAGGAACTGGTCGAAGCACCGAATATCTTGCGCACGTTGATGGCCTTGATGTGGTAGGGAATCATGGCCATTGCAAAGTTGATGTAGTTGATGGCCGCTATAATGACCACAAGTATTGCCAACATGAAATACAACAGGAACATGTCACGGCTACCCCCGCCGCCAAAGTCGGCCTTATCCATGAAATAGACATCGTGCAGGGGATAGAGGAGGAAGCCAGCCTTGGCCAAATCCTCCTCGCTGTCTTTTTTACCCAGAGCATTGTTGACGAATTTCGTGAACAAATCCTTTTCCGCTAATTCCGAAGTAATTCCCTTGTGCAAGCGGAAGTAGCATTGATAGTTACTGCTTATGCCGTCTTTCTTTATTTTTCCATACACTCCCTCGGGAATCACCATATAGCAAGTATTGGCTACAATGGTGTTTTTGGGGAAATCGCGATAGACACCTGTTATCTGAAAATAGGTCTTGGCATCCTTGGCTGGTTCAAAAGTCAGCCCCAAGTAGCTGTCGCGTTCACCGAAAAGTTTGCGTGCGGCACTCAGCGGCACAATTATCTCATGCGGTTTTCCACTGAGATGGCTGTCTCCCTCCACCATGTCGAAGGTGAAGACTTCCGTCCATCCGGGGAGCACAGGATTTATCTTGAAGCGGATAGGCTCTTTCCCAAAAGCTGAATCTGAAGGCACAACGTCAAACTTGTTTTCTCCAAATTTTACGGCCAAAGCTTCTACTCCATCAGGTAAACTGTTCGCAAGGCCGTCCACCGTTATGCCAGTGAAGAGAGCGGTTCTTTGATCTCCATTATACATTTGCAACTTGTAGAGTTGGTCGGGGTCACGATGTTGCCGGTCATAATCATGCACCCATTTTACTTCCGCCATCAGAACGTAGAAGATGACGAATGCCAGGCTGAGGCCCAACAGATTGAGCCAGAAGGCCGCACCGCGTGCGGCGAAGAGGTTTTTCAAGTAGTCTCTCATAAGTTTGGTATGTTTTAAGTCCTTTTATCTATTGCTTCACTCTCTTTTTGGTTTTGCTTAATGGAAAAGTTGGTTTGCCTTGCTCCTTTTTCGCTTTGCCTTCAGTCAAACGAGATTTCGCTGGTGTCAAACCGATTTCTCTCCGTAGCATATTCTTTTTTTCTCTCTTCAGTTGCGGCTCGTAGCTCTTCACTCGTAGCCCGTTTGCCTTACAAAGGTATCAAAACTTCCAAATATATTTTCTTAAAATTGTTTAAATCGTACTTTTAAGGGTACAAATTGTATGATTTTCATACACTTTTTTCGGCGGGAAAAATGAAATTCGGCGTTTTTAGGTGAAAAAGGAAGGGGGGAGGGGTCTGTTGGTAAAGTATGTATTTTTACACACTCCTCCGTCGCAAGCGCCACCCTAACGGGCCTCCGTCGCCCAAAGGGCTCCCCGATTGCTGTGCCAGCTCGCAATCCCCCCTAACTTAGGGGAGGAGTTGTAGATACTCTGAACCTGAGGTCTAACTCCCGAACGGTGTGACGGATTTAGAATGCGTCCACCGTAGGGGCACCCCTTGTGGGTGCCCAAACAATAATCCGAATGCAGACAAATTAAAGACTCGGGCATCCAACTTTCATTTTGTCAATTTCGTAAATGCATAAAGCGGGCACAATTGTGCATATTTATGCAGAATCCGCCCCTTGTTTTGCATAAATGGGGTGAAAATATACGGAATTTGCCCCTTCGTATTCGTACGAATTGCATCGTCTGTGCTATGGAATAGGCTTGCCGGGGCATAAAGTTGCGCGGATGGCCTGTAGTCCGATGGCCATCCGTCTGGAGTTCGATGGCCATCGGTGTTGCACCCAAATGGCCATCCGTCTCGGGTCCGATGGCCATCCATCTCGAGTCCGATGGCCATCGGACGGGGATGGAGACACCCTTTTCAGCTTCACACTCTGGGCAAACCCTCGTCCGTGGGGCATTTTTGGCGTGTAGATTTCCCGCTTTTCAAGAGTTGTGCTTCCTGCTTCCGCGTGGTATTCAACGGCTTACGTGGTGCGGAGGCATCAAAAATCGCGTATTCCCATGCTTTGCCTCTCTTGCACGGAAATACGCGATTCTCTCGCACTGAATATGCGGTTTGACAAAATGTCAATAAAGCGCCCCAAAAACGAACATTGTGGTTGCTCGAATAGGGTTTTTAATGAAATGAATAAAACAAGGGGATGCACCCACGAAAGGTACATCCCCCAATATTGATACTTATTTATATCTTACTTGCGTGCCTTGAAGATGAAGCTTACGTTGATGCTTCATTTTCACACACTCCTCCGGCCTAAAATGCCACCCTAACGGGCCTCCGTCGCCCAAAAGTCTCCCCGATTGCTGTGCCAGCTCGCAATCGCCCCTGACTTAGGGGAGGAGTTGTAGTTATTCCGTTCCTTATATCGAACTCACGTTAAAAAGAGAAACTCCGCGTCTCTGCGTTCAATAAAACTTCATGCAAGCAGCAGTATTGTCTGCACTCCTACACTCCTTAAAAAACTCAAAACCTTTGGTTCAAGTTTCAATCTTAAGGCTTTTTACCAAAAAAGAAAGGAGCGGATGCCCAACGGCTCCGCTCCTTACCTTATTATATATATGTATAGTAATTCTGGTTCGTCTGTTTACGAGTTCATGCTCATCAGGAACTCTTCGTTGTCGCGCGTCTGTTCGAGGCGTCCTTTGACGAAATCCATGGCTTCGATGGGATTCATGTCGGCCAGGTATTTGCGGAGAATCCACATGCGGTCGAGGGTGGTCTTGTCGTGCAAGAGGTCGTCGCGACGGGTGCTGGATGCCACAATGTTGACGGCGGGGAAGATACGCTTGTTCGACAGGTTGCGGTCGAGCTGAAGCTCCATGTTACCTGTGCCCTTGAACTCTTCGAAGATAACTTCGTCCATTTTTGAACCCGTGTCGATGAGGGCGGTGGCGATGATGGTGAGCGATCCGCCACCTTCGATGTTACGTGCTGCACCGAAGAAGCGCTTGGGCTTGTGCAGGGCATTGGCATCCACACCACCGGAGAGTACCTTGCCCGAGGCGGGTGATACGGTGTTGTAGGCACGTGCCAAGCGGGTGATGGAGTCGAGGAAGATGACTACATCGTGGCCGCACTCGACCATGCGTTTGGCTTTTTCGAGGACGATGCCGGCAATCTTCACGTGGCGCTCGGCGGGTTCGTCGAATGTGGAGGCGATGACCTCGGCATTGACGCTACGGGCCATGTCGGTAACCTCCTCGGGACGTTCGTCGATGAGGAGCATAATCATGTAAGCTTCGGGATGGTTGGCAGCGATGGCGTTGGCAATGTCCTTCATCAGGATGGTCTTACCCGTCTTGGGTTGGGCCACGATGAGGGCGCGTTGTCCCTTACCGATGGGGGCAAACATGTCCACCACGCGGGCAGAGAGGTTGTCGCCGTATCCCTTGCAGAGCTTGAACTTCTCGTCGGGGAAGAGGGGGGTCAGGTGCTCGAAAGGTACGCGGTCACGCACTACTGCGGGCGATTTGCCGTTGATTTTTGTCACCTTCACCAAGGGGAAGTACTTCTCGCCTTCCTTGGGTGGACGGATGGGGCCTTCGACCACGTCGCCGGTCTTCAAGCCATAGAGCTTGATTTGGGCTTGCGACACGTAGATGTCGTCGGGTGAAGAGAGGTAGTTGTAGTCGGCCGAGCGGAGGAATCCGTAGCCGTCGCTCATGATTTCCAACACGCCTGTGCCATCGAGGATGCCCTCGAAGTCGTATACCTTTTCGGGTTGTGGCGGAGTGGGCATCTTGGTGTCGAAGTAGTCGGGATAGTCGTCTA
>JAFWYQ010000007.1 GCA_017517605.1 Bacteroidaceae bacterium | reverse complement strand
GAAATGCCAGGATTATTAGGAAAAAAAATCGGAATGACATCCGTTTTCAGTGCCGATGGTAAGAATGTTCCATGCACTGTTATCGAAGTAGGTCCTTGTGTAGTTACTCAGATTAAAAGTGTAGAGAAGGACGGCTATGCAGCTGTTCAGCTCGGTTTCCAGGAGGCTAAGGAGAAGAATACAACCAAGCCTATGATGGGACACTTCAAGAAAGCTGGTGTAACTCCGAAGAGACACTTGGCCGAGTTCAAGGATTTTGAAAGTGAGTTAAACTTGGGTGATACCCTCACTGTAGAGCTGTTCAATGATCCAGCTTTCGTGGACGTGATCGGTACCTCTAAGGGTAAAGGCTTCCAGGGTGTAGTTAAGAGACATGGTTTCGGTGGTGTAGGTCAGACTACTCACGGACAGCACAACCGTGCTCGCAAGCCGGGTTCAATCGGTGCATGTTCTTATCCCGCAAAGGTGTTCAAGGGTATGCGCATGGGCGGCCAGATGGGCGGTGACCGTGTGACTACACACAACTTGCAAGTATTAAAAGTAATTCCCGAGCACAACATCCTTATGATTAAGGGTTCTGTTCCGGGTTGCAAAGGTTCAATCGTAATAATTGAGAAATAATGGAAGTTAACGTATTAAATATTAAAGGTGAAGACACCGGAAGAAAGATTACGTTGAACGAATCTATCTTCGGCATTGAGCCTAACGACCACGCTATCTACTTGGACGTAAAGCAATTTATGGCCAATCAGCGTCAGGGTACTCACAAGTCAAAAGAGAGAAGCGAAATCAGCGGTTCTACCCGCAAGTTGGGTCGTCAGAAAGGTGGCGGCGGTGCACGTCGTGGTGACATCAACTCACCGGTATTGGTAGGTGGTGCGCGCGTGTTTGGTCCCCAACCCCGTGACTATGGCTTCAAGTTGAACAAGAAAGTAAAGGCTTTGGCCCGTCGTTCTGCTCTGTCATACAAGGCTCAGGAGAATGCTATTGTTGTAGTTGAAGATTTCACATTTGAGGCTCCGAAAACTAAAGATTTTGTAAATTTAGCTAAAAATCTTAAAGTTTTGGATAAGAAACCGCTTGTTGTTTTGCCAGAAGCAAATAAAAACGTATATTTGTCAGCTCGTAATGTGGAACGTGCAAATGTTGCATTGGCGGCTTCGTTGAATACTTACTCAGTATTGGACGCAGGCGTTCTTGTTGTGACTGAAAGTTCGTTGAAAGTTATTGATAACATTTTAACAAAGAAGGAGGCTTAAAAATGGCATACATTGTAAAACCATTGATTACAGAGAAAATGAACGCAATTTCCGAGAAGAGCAATCGTTTCGGATTTATCGTGCGTCCTGAAGCTAACAAGCTCCAGATTAAGGCTGAAGTTGAAGCTTTGTATAATGTTACAGTAGTTGACGTAAATACCATGCGTTATGATGGTAAGAACAAGGCCCGTTACACTAAGGCTGGTCTTCTGAAAGGTCGCACAAACGCTTTCAAGAAAGCTATCGTGACTGTGAAGGAAGGCGATACAATTGATTTCTATAGCAATATTTAAATAAAAGATGGCAGTACGTAAATTTAAGCCCACAACACCGGGGCAAAGACACAAGATTATTGGTACTTTTGAAGAGATTACTGCATCGGTACCAGAAAAGTCTCTTGTATACGGTAAAAAATCAACGGGTGGCCGTAACAATGTAGGTAAGATGACTATGCGCTACATTGGTGGTGGTCATAAGAGAAAGTTCCGTTTGATTGATTTCAAGAGAAATAAAGACGGTGTTCCAGCAGTTGTTAAAACAATTGAGTACGATCCGAACCGTTCGGCTCGTATCGCTCTGTTGTATTACGCTGATGGAGAGAAAAGATATATTATTGCTCCTAATGGATTGCAAGTTGGTAGCACTTTGATGTCTGGACCGAATGCGGCGCCTGAGATTGGTAACGCACTTCCTTTGCAGAACATCCCCGTGGGTACAGTGATTCATAATATTGAACTCCGTCCCGGACAAGGTGCTGCATTGGTTAGATCAGCAGGTAATTTTGCTCAGTTGACTTCACGTGAAGGTGCATATTGCGTAATCAAGTTGCCTTCAGGAGAAGTTAGACAGATTCTCAGCGCTTGCAAGGCTACTATCGGTAGCGTTGGTAATTCAGACCATGCATTGGAAAGCTCAGGTAAGGCAGGTCGTTCTCGCTGGTTGGGTCGTCGTCCTCACAACCGTGGTGTTGTTATGAACCCCGTGGATCACCCGATGGGTGGTGGTGAAGGTCGCCAGTCAGGAGGTCATCCTCGTTCACGTAAGGGCTTGTATGCTAAGGGCTTGAAGACAAGACGTCCTAAGAAACAGTCTAATAAGTATATTATTGAGAGATGTAATAAGTAATAACGGTTAATTGAGTAAATTATGAGTCGTTCTTTAAAAAAAGGTCCGTACATTAATGTAAAGCTTGAGAATAAGGTGCTCGCCATGAATGAAAGCGGCAAGAAGACTGTTGTCAAGACTTGGGCCAGAGCTTCAATGATCTCTCCGGATTTCGTGGGACATACAATTGCAGTTCATAACGGAAATAAATTTATTCCTGTTTATGTTACAGAAAACATGGTTGGTCATAAGTTGGGCGAGTTCGCTCCCACACGTACATTCCGTGGTCATGCTGGTAACAAGAAAAAATAAGCAGGTCGCATAGAATAAAAAAGTAATAATATATGGGAAAAAGAAAAGCTATCGCAGCTAATGCCAGAAAAGAGGCATTGAAGACTGTGTATTTCGCAAAATTGCGCAATGTCCCGACTTCTCCGCGAAAGATGCGTTTGGTGGTTGATATGATCCGCGGTATGGAGGTAAACAGAGCGCTGGGCGTTTTGAAGTTCTCTTCTAAGGAGGCTTCTGCAAGAGTTGAGAAGCTGTTGCGCTCGGCTATTGCTAACTGGGAACAGAAGAATGAACGTAAGGCTGAAAGCGGCGAACTCTATGTAACAGAGGTATTTGTTGATTGTGGTGCTACACTCAAGAGAATGAGACCTGCACCCCAGGGAAGAGGTTACAGAATTCGCAAACGCTCAAATCATGTGACTTTGTACGTTGGTTCTAAGAATACTAATGATAATCAAAATTAAGAGTAGTAATGGGACAAAAAGTTAATCCGATAAGTAACCGTCTGGGTATCGTCAGAGGATGGGATTCTAACTGGTACGGTGGTAAAAATTTTGGAGATGCTCTCTTGGAAGACAGCAAAATCCGCAAATACTTGAACGCACGTTTGGCTAAAGCCAGTGTTTCAAGAATTGTTATCGAACGTACCTTGAAACTCGTGACAATCACAGTTTGTACTGCTCGTCCGGGTATTATCATTGGTAAGGGTGGTCAAGAAGTTGACAAGTTGAAAGAAGAGTTGAAGAAGATCACCGATAAGGACATTCAAATCAATATCTTCGAAGTTAAGCGTCCTGAACTTGATGCTGTAATCGTAGCCAACAATATCGCTCGCCAGGTAGAGGGTAAGATTGCATACCGTCGCGCTATCAAGATGGCTATTGCCAATACTATGCGTATGGGTGCTGAAGGTATCAAGATTCAGATTTCTGGTCGTTTGAATGGTGCAGAAATGGCACGTTCTGAAATGTATAAGGAAGGACGTACACCGTTGCACACTTTCAGAGCTGATATTGATTACTGTCATGCAGAAGCTTTGACTAAGGTTGGTCTGTTGGGTATTAAGGTTTGGATTTGCCGTGGTGAAGTCTTCGGCAAGAAGGACTTGGCACCGAACTTTACTCAGACTAAGGAAAATGGTCGTGGCAATGGCGGTAACGGCGGTAAGAACTTCAAGAGAAAGAAAAACAATCGTTAACTATTTGAAAGTTAAGAAGAATTATGTTACAACCTAAAAGAGTAAAATATAGAAGACCGCAAAAAGGTTCTAGCAAAGGTAATGCTCAGAGAGGTAACCAATTGGCTTTCGGTTCTTTCGGTATCAAGTCTTTGCAGACTAAGTGGATTACCGGCCGTCAGATTGAAGCTGCCCGTATCGCGGTAACACGTTACATGCAGCGTGAGGGTCAGATTTGGATTCGTATCTTCCCTGACAAACCTATTACCAAGAAGCCTGCAGACGTACGTATGGGTAAGGGTAAGGGTAGTCCTGAAGGATTCGTATTTCCCATCACTCCGGGTAGAATTATTTTCGAGGTAGAGGGTGTTCCTTATGAAGTAGCCAAAGAGGCTTTGCGTCTGGCTGCTCAGAAACTTCCTGTTACTACCAAGTTTATTGTGAGACGTGATTACGATGTTCAAAATCAAAATGCATAATTATGAAGATTGCAGAGATTAGAGAAATAGCAACTAATGAGTTGGCTGAAAGAATCGAGACTGAAGTAGCTAACTATAATCAGATGGTTTTGAATCATGCGGTTTCTCCAATGGAGAACACTGCTCAAATTAAGGAGCAGCGTAGAACCATCGCTCGTATGAAGACTGAATTGCGTCAGAGAGAACTTAACAAATAAAATGGTCTTTTGATGGAAGCTAGAAATTTAAGAAAAGAAAGAATGGGTGTGGTTATTAGTAACAAGATGGATAAGACCATTACAGTTGCTGCTAAGTTCAAAGAAAAACACCCGATTTATGGTAAGTTCGTTAGCAAGACGAAGAAGTACCATGCTCACGATGAGAAGCAGGAATGTAACCTGGGAGATACTGTACGTATCATGGAAACTCGTCCTTTGAGCAAAACCAAGAGATGGAGATTAGTAGAAATAATCGAAAGAGCTAAGTAATTATGATACAAGCAGAATCCAGACTTACAGTATGTGATAACAGTGGCGCTAAAGAAGCTCTGTGTATCCGCGTTTTGGGCGGTACTCGCAGACGCTATGCTTCTGTTGGTGATGTTATTGTGGTTTCAGTGAAGAGTGTAATCCCTTCAAGTGATATCAAAAAGGGTACAGTATCTAAGGCTTTGATTGTACGTACCAAGAAAGAAATTCGTCGTGCTGACGGTTCTTATATCCGTTTTGATGACAATGCATGTGTTCTTTTGAACAATGCAGGTGAAATCCGCGGAAGTCGTATCTTTGGTCCTGTTGCGAGAGAGCTTCGTGCTGCTAATATGAAGGTTGTCTCATTGGCACCTGAAGTACTTTAATTTTGTAAAAGAATTCAAGTAATGAGTAAGTTACATATTAAGAAAGGCGATACCGTTTACGTTAACTCTGGTGAAGACAAGGGTAAAACAGGTGTCGTATTGAAAGTTCTCGTAAAGGAGAACCGTGCCGTTGTTGAAGGTGTCAACATGGTTTCTAAGCACACTAAACCCAGTGCAAAGAATCCTCAAGGTGGTATTGTGAAGCAGGAGGCTCCTATTCACATTTCAAACTTGAACGTTGTTGACCCCAAGACAGGAAAGGCCACTCGTATCGGACGAAAAATGAGTTCAGAAGGAACTTTAGTGCGTTATTCTAAAAAATCAGGAGAGGAGATTAAATAATGAGTAATACTGCAAGTCTTAAGAAAGAATATGCAGAGCGCATCGCTCCTGCATTGAAGGAGAAGTTCCAATACACTTCAAGCATGCAGGTACCTGTCCTCAAGAAGATTGTTATCAATCAGGGATTGGGTATGGCTGTTGCTGATAAGAAGATTATTGATGTAGCAATCAACGAGCTTACAACTATTACAGGCCAAAAGGCAGTTGCAACAATTTCTCGTAAGGACGTTGCCAACTTTAAGTTGCGTAAGAAGATGCCTATCGGTGTGATGGTAACATTGCGTCGTGAAAGAATGTATGAATTCTTGGAGAAGCTCGTTCGTATCGCATTGCCTCGTATCCGCGACTTCAAGGGTATTGAGAGCAAATTGGATGGTCGTGGTAACTATACTTTGGGTATTCAGGAGCAGATTATCTTCCCTGAAATAAACATTGATAGCATCACTCGTATCTTGGGTATGAACATTACCTTCGTGACAACAGCTAAAACAGATGAGGAAGGCTATGCTTTGTTGAAAGAGTTTGGCTTGCCTTTTAAAAACGCTAAAAAAGACTAATAGAGAGTATGGCAAAAGAATCAATGAAGGCTCGCGAAGTTAAAAGAGCCAAGCTTGTGGCCAAGTATGCAGAGAAGCGTGCTGCGTTGAAGAAGATTGTAAATACTGGTGACCCTGTTGAGGCTTATGAGGCTGCACAGAAGTTGCAGGATTTTCCTAAGAACGCAAATCCTATCCGTTTGCATAATCGTTGTAAAATCACTGGTCGTCCCAAAGGTTATATTCGTCAGTTCGGAATTTCTCGTATTCAGTTCCGTGAGATGGCATCCAATGGTTTGATTCCGGGTGTAAAGAAAGCCAGCTGGTAATTTATTGTTAAATATTGTCAGGAAAGTCCTGATTAATTTAATTTTTATAATATGACAGATCCAATAGCAGATTATTTGACGAGGTTGAGAAATGCAATCAGTGCTAAGCACCGTGTTGTTGAAGTTCCTGCCTCTAATCTCAAGAAGGAAATCACTAAGATTCTTTTTGAGAAGGGTTATATCTTGAACTACAAGTTCGTTGAAGATGGCCCTCAAGGTACTATCAAAGTTGCTTTGAAGTACGATGCAGTAAACAAAGTGAATGCAATCAAGAAATTGCAGCGAGTATCCACTCCAGGTATGCGTAAGTATACCGGTTATAAGGATATGCCGAGAGTGATTAATGGATTAGGTATTGCAATTATATCTACATCCAAAGGTGTGATGACAGATAAAGAAGCTGCCGAACTGAAGATTGGTGGTGAGGTTCTTTGCTACGTATATTAATAGGAGGATTCAAAAATGTCAAGAATAGGAAAATTGCCCATTAGTATTCCTGCTGGCGTAACTGTAAGCCAAAAGGATAATGTAGTGACTGTAAAAGGACCTAAAGGTGAGTTGAGCCAGTTCGTTGACCCCTCAATTGTAATGACTGTTGAGGATGGTAGCATTACTTTCACTTTGAATGAAGAGAACACAGAAGTTGGTCTGAAGCAGCAACATGCTTTCCATGGATTGTATCGTTCATTGGTAAACAATATGGTTGTTGGTGTTTCTGAAGGATATAAAAAAGAACTTGAGTTGGTTGGTGTAGGTTACCGTGTGTCTAATCAGGGAAACTTGATTGAGTTCTCATTGGGATACTCTCACAGTATCTTCCTCCAGCTTCCTGCTGAGATTAAGGTAGAGACCAAGTCTGAGAGAAATAAGAATCCTCTGGTTATATTGGAATCATGCGACAAGCAGTTGCTTGGTTTGGTTTGTGCCAAGATTCGTTCTTTCCGTAAGCCTGAACCTTATAAGGGTAAAGGTATTAAGTTCGTCGGTGAAGAGATTCGCAGAAAGTCTGGTAAGTCAGCTGGTGCTAAGTAAATCTTATAAAATTGTATTATCATGACAACAAAAATAGAAAGACGCTTAAAGATCAAATTTAGAGTTCGGAATAGAATTTCTGGAACAGTTGAACGTCCACGTATGAGTGTGTTCAGAAGCAACAAGCAGATTTACGTGCAGGTAATCGATGACTTGTCTGGTAAGACATTGGCTGCTGCCTCTTCATTGGGTATGGAGTCTATGCCTAAGAAGGAACAAGCTGCCAAGGTTGGAGAGTTGATTGCCAAGAAAGCACAGGAAGCTGGCATTACGGCTGTCGTTTTCGATCGTAATGGTTACTTGTATCATGGGAGAGTAAAGGAAGTAGCTGATGCTGCACGTAACGGTGGACTTAAATTTTAATCGATATGGCAATTAATAAAGTTAAAATATCAAGCGATGTAGAGTTGAAGGACAGATTGGTAGCCATCAATCGTGTTACTAAAGTAACAAAGGGTGGTCGTACTTTCACCTTCTCTGCAATTGTCGTTGTTGGTAACGAGAACGGTATTATTGGTTGGGGGCTTGGTAAGGCTGGTGAAGTAACAGCAGCTATTGCTAAAGGCGTTGAGGCTGCAAAGAAGAACCTCGTGAAGGTACCTGTATTGAAGGGAACTGTTCCTCACGAACAAACTGCAAAGTTTGGTGGTGCAGAGGTTTTCATCAAGCCTGCTTCTCATGGTACAGGAGTAGTTGCTGGTGGTGCTATGCGTGCCGTACTGGAAAGTGTTGGTATTACTGACGTTTTGGCTAAGTCTAAGGGCTCTTCTAACCCTCACAACTTGGTGAAGGCTACTATCAATGCGTTGGCAGAAATGCGTGATGCTCGTATGGTTGCTCAAAACAGAGGTGTAAGTATGGAAAAAGTGTTTAGAGGATAAGGAGGTTTTTTATGTCAACTATAAAGATTAAACAGGTTAAGAGTAGAATTGGTGCTCCTGCTGATCAGAAGCGTACATTGGATGCACTGGGTCTTAAGAAGTTGAACCGCGTTGTTGAACACGAAGAGACTCCTTCAATTCTCGGAATGGTAGCAAAGGTTAAGCATCTGGTTGCCATTGTAAAGTAACGTATTGTTAATTCTATAAAAGTAATAACAAGATGAAATTAAATAGTTTACAACCTGCAGTAGGTTCTACTAAGACGAGAAAGAGAATTGGACGTGGTCCGGGTTCTGGTTTGGGTGGAACTTCTACACGCGGTCATAAGGGTGCTAAATCAAGATCTGGTTATAAGACAAAGATTGGTTTCGAAGGTGGTCAGATGCCGCTTCAGCGTCGTGTGCCGAAGTTTGGTTTTAAGAACATCAATAGAGTAGAGTATAAAGCTATCAATTTGAGTACTATTCAGACTTTGGCTGAAGCTAAGGGACTTGAAAAGGTTACAGTTGCAGATTTGGTAGCAGCTGGCTTTATTTCTTCAAACCAATTGGTTAAGGTTTTGGGTAACGGTAACTTGACAATCAAACTCGAAGTGGAAGCTCATGCTTTCTCTAAGAGTGCGGTTGCTGCTATCGAGGCCGTAGGTGGTAATGCAGTAAAACTCTGATTCAATGAAATCTATTGAAACATTAAAGAATATATGGAAAATTGAGGATCTGAGAAATCGGATTCTCATTACCGTATTGTTCGTTGCAATTTATCGCTTTGGCTCATACGTGGTATTGCCGGGTATTGATGCTAACATGTTGACACGCTTGCACGAACAGACTGGTGAGGGACTTATGTCCTTGTTGAATATGTTCTCAGGTGGTGCATTCTCTAATGCCTCTATCTTTGCGTTGGGTATTATGCCTTACATTTCTGCGTCAATTGTGATTCAGCTTTTGGCTATTGCTGTTCCCTATTTCCAGAAATTGCAACGCGAAGGCGAGAGTGGTAGAAGAAAAATAAACCAGTACACACGCTATTTGACTATTTGTATTTTGGTGTTTCAAGCTCCCGCTTATTTGGTGAACTTGAAGATGACTGCTGGCCAGGCACTGAATGCTTCAGTAGATTGGACTTGGTTTATGATTACTTCTACAATCATCTTGGCTGCAGGAAGTATGTTCATTCTTTGGCTTGGTGAACGTATCACAGACAAGGGTATCGGTAACGGTGTATCTATGATCATTATGATTGGTATCATCGCCCGTTTGCCTCAGTCTTTCGTTCAGGAATTGACCACAAGATTGGCTTCTCCTGGTGCCGGTGGTTTGGTAATGTTCTTGTTTGAAATTGTAGTCCTCCTGTTTGTGACTGCTGCTGCTATTTTGCTTGTACAAGGTGTTCGCAAAATTCCCGTACAATATGCAAAGCAAACAGCAGGCGGTCGACAGTTTGGTGGTGCCAGACAGTATATTCCTTTGAAGGTGAATGCTGCTAATGTGATGCCTATCATTTTTGCTCAAGCAATCATGTTCATTCCTATTACTCTTATCGGATTTTCAAGCAATATCGATGAGGCAAGTGGTTTTGTACGTGCGTTGATGGATCACACAAGCTTTTGGTACAACTTTATCTTCTTTGTACTGATTCTGGTGTTTACATATTTCTACACTGCTATCACAATCAATCCCACTCAGATGGCAGAGGATATGAAACGTAATAATGGTTTCATTCCTGGTATCAAGCCTGGTAAGAATACTGCAGAGTTTATTGATACAGTCATGTCTCGTATCACTTTGCCTGGATCTGTATTCTTGGGTCTTATTGCTATCTTGCCTGCTTTTGCAGGAGTGTTTGGGGTGCAACCTGAATTTGCTCAATTCTTTGGTGGAACTTCTTTGCTCATTCTTGTAGGTGTGGTATTGGATACCCTCCAGCAGGTTGAGAGCCATCTTTTGATGCGTCATTACGATGGCTTGTTGAGCTCTGGAAGAATCAAAGGACGTTCAGGTGTTGCTGCTTATTAAAAGAAAATATCAAAAGAATGATATTTCTTAAAACTGAAGATGAGATTGAGTTACTGCGCCAAAGTAATCTCCTTGTGGGGAGAACTTTGGCGGAAGTAGCCAAGATGATTAAGCCTGGTGTGACTACTGCTGAACTTGACCGCGTAGCAGAAGAATTCATCCGCGATAATGGGGCAATTCCTACTTTTAAGGGGTTCCCAAATCCGAACGGTACACCATTTCCTGCGTCGCTGTGCACATCGGTAAACGAACAAGTGGTTCATGGAATTCCTGGTAATCGTTCTTTGCGTGATGGAGACATTGTTTCGGTTGATTGCGGAGTCTTGTTGAATGGATTCTGTGGAGATTCAGCTTATACTTTTTGTGTAGGTGAAGTTTCTTCTGAAGTGAAAAGATTGCTGAAAGTTACTAAAGATTCATTATATCTTGGTATTCAGAATGCAATCCATGGTAAACGCTTGGGTGACATCGGAAACGCGATACAGCAGTCTTGTGAAGCGGCTGGATATGGAGTAGTTCGTGAGTTTGTTGGTCATGGTATCGGTAAAGAGATGCATGAAGATCCACAAGTTCCCAATTACGGTCGTCGTGGAACAGGCACTTTGTTGAAAAATGGAATGTGTCTTGCTATTGAACCAATGATAACTATGGGTTCTCGACAGATATACCTTGAAGATGACAGGTGGTCAGTAAGTACTCGCGATGGTAAATGTGCAGCTCATTTTGAACATACAGTAGCTGTTCGTCATGGTAAGGCAGACATTCTATCTTCATTTGAGTTTATAGAAGAAATATTAGGTGATAAATCAATTTGATAAGTATGGCAAAACAGTCAGCAATAGAACAAGACGGAGTGATAGTTGAAGCATTGTCTAATGCAATGTTTCGTGTAGAATTGGAAAACGGACATGAGATTACAGGGCATATCTCTGGTAAAATGAGAATGCATTATATTAAGATATTACCTGGTGATAAAGTTCGTGTGGAGATGTCTCCTTACGATCTTACCAAAGGTAGAATTGTTTTCAGATATAAATAAAAGAATTAGATATGAAAGTAAGAGCATCATTAAAAAAACGTACGCCGGATTGCAAAATCGTTAGACGTAATGGCCGTTTGTATGTGATTAACAAAAAAAATCCTAAGTATAAGTTACGTCAAGGATAATTTTTAGTAATTTTGCAAAAAATAACTTTAGTATATGGCTATAAGAATTGTTGGTGTAGATTTGCCTCAGAATAAGAGAGGTGAAATTGCGTTGACCTATATTTATGGAATAGGTCGCAGTAGCTCAGCGAAAATCTTGGATAAGGCAGGAATTGATAGAGATATCAAGGTTAAGGATTGGACAGATGATCAGGCTGCTAAAATCCGTGAGATTATCGGTGCAGAGTTTAAGGTGGAGGGTGACCTTCGCTCAGAAATTCAGTTGAACATCAAGCGCTTGATGGATATCGGTTGCTATCGTGGTGTTCGTCATCGTATTGGTTTGCCCGTTCGTGGACAAAGTACAAAGAACAATGCCCGTACACGTAAGGGAAGAAAGAAAACTGTTGCAAATAAGAAAAAAGCTACTAAATAATAATCGTTAGATATGGCAAAAAAAACAGTCGCAGCTAAGAAAAGAAATGTGAAGGTTGATGCTAATGGACAATTGCATGTTCATTCTTCATTCAACAACATTATCGTTTCTCTCGCAAACAGCGAAGGTCAGGTTATTTCTTGGTCTTCTGCAGGTAAAATGGGATTTAGAGGTTCTAAGAAGAACACTCCGTATGCAGCTCAGATGGCAGCGCAGGATTGCGCCAAAGTTGCTTACGATCTCGGCCTTAGAAAGGTAAAGGCATACGTTAAGGGTCCTGGTAACGGACGTGAGTCTGCTATCAGAACAATTCATGGAGCTGGAATCGAAGTCGTTGAGATTATCGATGTTACTCCGCTTCCTCACAACGGTTGTCGTCCTCCTAAAAGAAGAAGAGTATAATAGCTAACCAAGAATTAATAACAGAGACAGCCCATTTTTGTTCATTGGATTGTATTTTCCTTTCTGCAATCGCGGCTGCACAAATTCGGAGTTGTCTCAGAAACATTTAAATTAAAAAAATAAAATGGCAAGATATACTGGACCAAAATCAAGAATTGCCCGTAAATTCGGTGAGGCAATTTTCGGCCCCGATAAGGTATTGGCAAAGAGAAACTATCCTCCTGGACAGCATGGTAACAACAGAAGAAAGAAGACTTCTGAATATGGTGTCATGTTGGCAGAAAAGCAGAAGGCTAAGTACACATACGGTGTATTGGAGAAACAGTTCCGTAACATGTTTGAGAAGGCTGCAAGTGCCAATGGTATTACTGGTGAAATTCTGTTGCAGAATCTCGAAGCTCGTTTGGACAATGTCGTATTCCGTTTGGGTATTGCTCCTACTCGCGCAGCAGCTCGTCAGTTGGTAAGCCACAGACACATTGTTGTTGATGGTAAGGTTGTGAATATCCCTTCTTATTCAGTTAAGCCTGGTCAGATTGTGGGTGTTCGTGAAAAGGCTAAGTCTTTGGAAGTGATTTCAAATGCTTTGGCAGGTTTCAACCACAGCAAGTATCCTTGGTTGGAATGGGATGAAACTGTAAAAGCTGGTAAGTTGTTGCATCTCCCCGAACGTGCAGACATTCCCGAGAACATTAAAGAACAGTTGATTGTTGAGTTGTATTCTAAATAATAATTGATTCCATGGCGATATTAGCATTTCAAAAACCAGAAAAAGTGATTTTGTTGGAGTCGGATTCAAAATTTGGTAAGTTTGAATTCCGTCCGTTAGAGCCGGGTTTTGGTATTACTGTGGGTAATGCTTTACGCCGCATTCTACTTTCTTCTTTGGAAGGATACGCCATCAATACCGTGCGTATTGAGGGTGTAGAGCACGAGTTTTCTGCAGTTCCTGGAGTTAAAGAAGATGTTACTAACATCATCTTGAATTTGAAGCAAGTTCGTTTCAAATTGGCTTCAGAAGAACCGATAGAGGCGAAGGTTAGTATTGACATTGCAAATACAACCGAGTTCAAGGCAGGAGACATTGCTAAGTATTTGAATGGATATGAAGTGTTAAATCCTGAATTGGTCATTTGCCATTTAGATTCCAAAGCAACTATGCACATGGATTTGACCATTAACAAAGGACGCGGTTATGTAACTTCCGAAGAGAATCGTGAGTTCTGTACCGATGTCAATGTTATTCCGGTCGATTCAATCTACACTCCGATTCGTAACGTAAAGTATCAGATTGAAAACTATCGTGTTGAGCAGAAGACCGACTACGAGACACTGTTGCTTGAAATTACTACGGATGGTTCCATTCACCCGAAGGATGCTTTGAAAGAGGCTGCGAAGATTCTTATCCATCATTTCATGCTTTTCTCTGATGAAAAGATCACATTGGATAACTCTGATATTGATGGTAATGAAGAGTTCGATGAAGAAGTGCTCCACATGCGTCAGCTCTTGAAGACTAAGTTAGTGGACATGAACCTCTCTGTTCGTGCTCTTAACTGCTTGAAGGCTGCTGATGTTGATACATTGGGAGACTTGGTACAGTTCAATAAGACAGACCTCTTGAAATTCCGCAACTTCGGTAAGAAATCGCTCACGGAGCTTGATGATTTGCTCGAGAGTCTGAATCTTACGTTTGGAACAGATATTTCTAAGTATAAATTAGACAAAGATTAAGAAATGAGACATAATAAGAAATTCAACCATTTGGGTCGTACTGCTTCTCATAGAAGTGCAATGTTGGCAAACATGGCATGCTCTTTGATCAAGCACAAAAGAATCACTACGACCGTTGCCAAGGCGAAAGCTTTGAAGAAGTATGTAGAGCCTTTGTTGACTAAGGCTAAGAACGATACAACCAACTCACGTCGTGTTGTATTCAGCAACTTGCAGGACAAGTATGCAGTAACAGAGTTGTTCAAGGAAATCTCGGTAAAGATTGCTGACCGTCCCGGTGGATACACTCGTATCATCAAACTCGGTCGTCGTAAGGACGATGCTGCCGAAATGTGCTTCATCGAACTCGTTGATTACGATGAAAACATGGCTAAGGAAAAGACCGCTAAGAAGGCTACTCGTACACGTCGTTCTAAGAAGAGCGCAGCTGCCGCTGAGCCTGCTGCTCCCGCAGTGGAAACTCCGGTTGAGGAAGCTCCTAAAGCTGAATAATCGTAGAATCAGATATATGAGAGAAAAGGGGATGTCAATTATGGCATCCCCTTTTTTTTATGCTGTTGTAGTTATGGAGTATAGTCCAAGTGATATCACAAAAGGCAATTTGCATTTTCAGTTATGTGGTTTGTCTTTTTCAATGCGCTTTTTACCCAAATAAAAGTGTGCAAAACCTAATTTTGTTTGGTTCTTACGCAATTTAGTTGAAACTATGGAATGAAAGACTAATAGGATCGATAAGCATCGTATATAGTACACATCCTCATACTATACAGCCTTCGGCGTTAAACTATATAGTTAGATGGCCTTACCTATTGTAGTGCGATGTGATTATAAATAACCCATCAAGTTGCAACTAAATAGAAGTATAACCTTTTGTTTTAGGATGCAGAGAGAAAAATGTCTCATTGATAATCAGATAAGAGAAAGACTCTGAGTCTGTGTGTCTCTGTATCCTGAATAAAATGGACTATTATGATATATCCTCACTTTTTTATATTTCAATAGGATTGTTCCTGTATCTATAGCTTTGTGTAGATGCCTGTTATAAAGAAAGTCTCTTCAAACTATCAGAATGTCGGTTATTTTATCTATATTTGCGCACTATTTCAGAAATCTATAAAAAAAGACAACTATATGGAAAAGAAATTTAAACCCGAAACCCTGTGTGTGCAGGCCGGATGGCAACCGACGAAAGGAGAGCCTCGTGTGTTGCCTATTTACCAGAGTACTACATTCAAGTATGACACGAGTGAGCAGATGGCCCGTCTCTTTGATCTTGAGGATAGTGGTTATTTTTATACCCGTTTGCAGAACCCGACTAACGATGCTGTAGCGGCTAAGATTGCGGCTCTTGAAGGTGGTGTGGGGGCTATGCTTACATCCAGTGGCCAAGCCGCTAATTTCTATGCAATCTTCAATATCTGCCAAGCTGGTGACCACTTTGTGTGTGCTTCGGCTATCTACGGAGGCACCTTCAACCTGTTTGCCGTGACCATGAAGAAGCTCGGCATCGAGGTTACATTTGTCGATGTAGACGCCGATGAGGAGGAATTGAATGCCGCCTTCCGACCCAATACAAAAGCAATGTTCGGTGAAACCATTTCTAATCCCAGCTGTGCTGTACTTGATATTGAGAAGTTTGCACGTGTGGCTCATCAGAACGGTGTTCCCTTGATTATCGACAACACGTTTGCCACTCCTATCAACTGCCGTCCATTTGAGTGGGGAGCTGATATCGTAACACATTCTACTACCAAGTATATGGATGGACATGCCACAGCTGTTGGTGGTGTCATTGTTGATAGTGGAAACTTTGATTGGGAGGCTCATGCAGACAAGTTCCCGGGATTGACTACCCCCGATGATTCATATCATGGATTGACATATACCAAAGCTTTTGGTAAGGGGGCCTATATGACTAAGGCTACAGCCCAATTGATGCGAGACCTTGGTTCTATCCAATCTCCCCAGAATGCGTTCTTGCTTAACCTTGGTTTGGAGACCCTGCATTTGCGAATGCCTCAACATTGTCGTAATGCTCAGGCTGTTGCCGAGTGGTTGGAGAGTAATGAAAAGGTTGCTTGGGTGAATTATTGCGGTCTTAAGGGTAATAAGTATTATGACTTGGCCCAGAAATATCTTCCTAACGGTTCTTGTGGTGTGATTGCTTTCGGTTTGAAGGGTACACGCGAAGAGGCAATCAAGTTTATGGATAATTTGAAGTTGGCTTGCATTGTTACCCATGTGGCCGATGCTCGTACTTATGTGCTTCATCCCGCCAGTCATACCCATCGTCAGCTTACGGATGAGCAACTTCGTGAAGCTGGTGTGGCTCCCGATCTTATCCGTCTTTCTGTCGGCATAGAGAATGTGGAGGATATTATTGCAGATCTCCAACAAGCAATGGGCTAATCCTCCTTGTTTGGAATGTTACAGAGCCTTTTTCGTGGAAGAGCGAAAAGGGCTCTTTTTTTTGTCGCTGAATGAAGATACGGTTCTTACGCTTTGAAGATTTGAATCTTTCACTTGTATCGAATGATTGTATTCTTTCGGCTGAAAGAATGATAATCTTCAGTACGGAAGAATGCATTCCTCCAGGCACTTGGAATGCGTGCTTTTATACAATAAGTCCTGTGCCTGTTATGGGGCGGGATATAGGATATGTCTTGTTTTTTTACAAATACAAATCCGCGAAAAGATTAAAAAGACTCCTTGTTTTCATTGTGAATATACCCTAAATCTTTATCGTAGATGGAGTGCCATTCTCCATAAAGAACAAATATCGTTATCGCACACAGAGGGAGGGTGTGGATGTTGTACTGTTAAAAAAGCTAAAATGATAAGAAAACAATATTGAATACTTGGCTTTTTTGGGAAGTTTGCGTTATCTTAGCCCCGTTAAAAAGTGTTGTGACATGTCACATGCTATTAAATAATTAAGAAAATATCAACGACGTTTATTAACCAAAACTTAATGTTTGTGAAACTATGTAATACGAAAAGTGACTTTCTTGACACTATATCCCAACTGGGGAGCAGTGTCCCGATTAGCCCATAGATAGACGTGTTTGATGAAGGATGGTTTTTCGATTGTGCTTCCATGAGCGACGAAAAACAATGGTGAATGTGAAAAATTAAGAAAATTAAATAATAAATTAACTAATTAAACAGATGTTATGAAAAGCGAAACTATGAGACATTTGTTCTGTAGATCAGCTTTTGCTGCCTGCTTGGTGGGTGGTGCTATGATGTTGCCTTCTTGTGAGGATGATGCTCTTACAGGACAGCCTTCATGGCTCGGAAACTCCATTTATGAGCGGTTGGCCGAAGAGGGTAATTATCAGACGACTCTCAATTTGATTAATGATCTGGGGCTGTACGATGTACTGAGCCAGACGGGTTCAAAAACTTTGTTCGTTGCCAACGACGAAGCTTGGGAAGAGTGGTATAGGACCAATTCTTGGGGAGTACGAAGTTATGAGGATTTGAAAGCGAGTCCTGCAAAACAGAAGTTGCTGTTCAACAGTGCTATGGTGAACAATGCCTATTTGGTAGAGTTGCTCTCCAATGTAAGTGGTCCCGATTTTGGCGAACGTTTGGGTAAGTGTATGCGTCGCCCGTCTGCTGTCAGTGTTTACGACTCCGTTTCATCCATCCTGCCTGCCGATATGCCGATGTATCCGGGTGAAGATGTGGCTGGTCACAGCGACCCTTGGGCAAAATATCGTAACAAGTCTCAAGGTATTGTATTGCTGAAGGACAACACGCCTGCTCCAATGATTCATTTCTTGCCGGCCTTTATGGACCATCACGATATTCTGGACGAGGATTTGCAAGAGATTTCGCGCGACTCCTTTGCAACTACAGACGATGCTTGGGTGAATGGCCGGAAAATCCTCGAACGTGATATTACCTGCAAGAACGGTTACATTCATAAAGTGTCCGGTGTTATCGAACCTACGGTGAATATGGCAGAGTTTATCCGTCAGCAGGCAAAGGCATCGGAAAATTCTACCAGCATTTGGTCAAGAATGCTTGATCGTTTTTCTGCACCTTATTATAACGAGGAAGCCACTAAGGAGTATCAGCGTCTGTATGGTGGTAATGACTCTGTGTTTGTGCTTCGCTACTTCAGTGATTGGAGTGCTGTGAAGGGCAATAATGGCGCAAATACCTCAAACAACAAAACTCCTGATGGTAAGACTGTGCGTAACCTGCTTCCCTTTGATCCGGGATGGAATACATATTATCCCAATTCATCGGACTACACCATGTATTACGAGGCTGGTGTGATGCTCGTTCCTACTGACGAGGCAGTGAAGGAATGGTGGGATAACGAAGGTAAGGAGTTGAAAGACCAGTTTAAAGACTACGACAGCATCCCTTCGCTTACTCTGAAGGATTTGCTCGCTGCCAACATGGTCGAAACGCTGACCGATAAGGTACCTACGAAGTTCAAAGAGAATATCCTCGATGCTTCTACCCAGTTGCCTTTGGGAGTTACAAAGGATAATATCGTAACCTCTTACATGGGTTGCAACGGTGTGGTATTCGTTATTGACAAGGTATTTGCTCCGCGTTCATACTTCAGTGTAGCTTTCCCCGCACAGATTCGCGAGGAGACGATGAATGTCATCTATTGGGCATTCGAGAATCTCGATTTCTTACCTTATCTGAACTCTATGGATACAAAATATAGTTTGTTGTTGCCCACTAACAATGCTATGTTGCAGTATGTAGAACCTACCAGCTACGGAACAACACAACCCACAATGCTGGAGTTCTCATACGATAAGACAAACCAGAGAGTGATGGCGCTTCGCTATAATTGTACCATCGAGGCTGACGGAAGCCTTACTAAGGGAACACTTCTTACCTCTAATATACAAGAGGGTGAGAGCCAAACTGTAGTAAAGGACCGTTTGGAGGATTTGGTGGATCAACTGATTATCGTAGGCGACATCGAGGATGGTAATGAGTATTACAAGACCAAGGGAGGAACTCCCGTCCGTGTTGTTTATACAGATAAAGACAACATCGAAGTATATGGTTTGTGGCAACATGCCTATAACAAGCCGTTGGCCGTAGTTGCACGTTATGACAAATACGAAACCGGTAACGGTCGTTCCTACGAAATCAATGAGCAGATGCCGTTGGCTTCTGACAAGTCGGTATATAATGTATTGGCCGAGAATCCTGATTATAAGGAGTTCTATGAACTCATTGGTGGTAGCGACCTTATGATTAGCGAAATGGGAACGGGTAAGTATATATGTGCCGGTACAGACAACAAGAATGTCCGTCTGTTCGAGAATTACAACTATACGGTTTATGTTCCCCATAATGATTCTATTCGTTTCTTGATCGATAACGACTCACTTCCTACTTGGGACGACCTCGACTATTGGGATGAGGTGGCAGTCATATCAGAAGATGCAGATTCACTTGCATGGGCTAAAGTGGCATCTCAGGTGATTAAGCAACGTCTTACCGAATTTGTACGTTACCATTTGCAGGACAATTTGGTTCTCATTGGTGCCGCACCGGTTAATACACCTTACGAATCTATGCTTGTGAACAAGGCATCTGGACGTTTCTTTGGCTTGACCGTAAACTGCGATCATAATGGCCTTCAGATTATCGACCAGGTAGGTAAGTCTTGTAATGTCATTACAGAGAATCCCGCTAACTTCAATCAGGTTTGTCGTGAATTCTGGTTTACAGCTACAGACAGTAAGTTGGATGAGACCTCTACGATTTATATGGAATCTGATGCTGTAGTTCACCAAATTGATGGTGTATTGAAACATAAGAACTACGGTGAGACTTGGAAACAGGAAGTCGATAGAATAGCTGGATTAACATTAGAGAAATAAGAGAAGGAGGATTCAGATATGAAACATTATATAGTAAATAAAGGAATGTTCCGCCGATTGGCCGTTGTGACAGCTTTGTTGCTGTCCTTCACCACGGCTGCGATGGCTCAGATAACAGCTGTAAGTGGAACTGTAAGTGATGATATGGGTCCGTTGATGGCTGTAGCTGTGTGCGAGGTTGATGCAAACGGACGTATTATCGAGAGTACCGTGACCGATATGAATGGTAACTTCAACATGAGAATCCGTGACTCTAAAAAGAATCAGTTGAAGTTTCAGTATGTGGGTATGAAACCACAGGTTGTGCCCATCAACAAGGAAGTTTACAACATTGTAATGGTTTCGGATATGGTGTTGGAAACCGTGGAAGTGAAGGCTCAGAGAAAGTTGGGTGGTAATAACCTGCCTATCCCAGAACGCGAACTTTCTATTTCTACCCAGACATTGGATATGACCGAGTTCGAGGGATTGGGTATCACCTCTGTGGACGAAGCATTGCAGGGACGTATTGCAGGTCTCGACATTATTGCCAACTCTGGTGACTTGGGATCAGGTTCTACCATGCGTTTGCGTGGAGCCGCTTCTTTGTCTACATTGACCAATGCCAACCCGTTGATTGTATTGGATGGTAATGTGCGTAACGTGGACCTCAGTACATTCGACCTTGCATCGGCCAACAACGAGCGCTTTGCCGAGTTGTTGAACATCAATCCTGAGGACATTGCCTCTATCACCGTGTTGAAGGATGCTGCAGCAGCTGCCGTTTATGGTAGCCAGGGTGGTGCCGGTGTTATCGAGTTGACCACCAAGCGTGGTATCAAGGGTAAACCCCGTTTGAGCTATTCATTGAAGTTGACTTCAACCTATCAGCCTGAGGGATACAACCTGTTGAGTGGTGACGACTATACCATGTTGTTGAAGGAGGCTTACTTCAACCCCGAGCAGGACGATGCAGCCAGTGACATTCGCGAGTTGAACTACGACCCGACTTTCTCGGAATACGAACAGTATAACAATAATACCGATTGGCGTGATGCTGTAACCCAGTGGGGTCTCCGTCAGAATCATAATGTCAACATTTCCGGTGGTGGTGAAAAGACCGCCTTCCGTATCAGTGCGGGTTATGATAAGGAAACAGGTACCATGATTAAGCAGCAGCTCGACCGTTTCACAACCCGTGTTGCTTTGGACTACGACATCAGCCAGCGTATCCGTGTTTCTACCAACTTCTCGTTGACTTATACCAAAAATCAACAGAATAGCGATGCGTTGTTGGATATTGCCCAGAAGAAGATGCCTAATATGAGCATCTATGAGCAGGATCCTGTGACGGGTAAGAATACTTCAGCTTACTACACCATGTTGCAAAGTGGTAACGACGTGTTCCGCGATGACCAGCGTGGTTACGTGAACCCTGTGGCCAGTGCACATTTGGCCAAGAACCACAACAAGACGTATGATATGTCTCCTGAGTTGGTTCTCAATTATCGTTTGTTAGGTCTTACTGATGACACTTGGCGTTTGGATTATCGCGGTAATGTGTATATGAACATCTTCAACCAGTACAGTGACAAGTTCTATCCTGCCGAACTGACAACCATTTCATGGAACTCAGGTAACGGTGTGAACACCTCTTCTACCAGCAGTTCGAAGAGTGTGTCTTTCAATACCAAGCATCAGTTGACATTGATTCCTTCTTTCGAGAATAAGGACCATTCTGCCATGTTCCTTGCCCGTTTCGAGTTGAATACAGGTAACTCCAGCAGCCAGTCCACTTCAGGTAAGGGTCTTCCTTCGGGTGGTGTGGCCAGCCCCGATGCCGGTGGTTTGATTACCAGCATGAGTTCGAATAACAACGAATCACGTTCTATGTACTATTCGTTCTCCGCACACTATGCCTACAAGTCGCGCTATGTTGTTGACTTCTCATTGCGTATGGATGGTACTACCAAGTTCGGAGCCAGCAACCGTTGGGGTTACTTCCCTTCACTTTCTTTCCGTTGGAACGTTATCGATGAGCCGTTTATGGAGCCTACCCGCGAGTGGTTGTCAATGTTGTCAGTACGTCCCAGCTGGGGCCGCAACGGTAGCCAGCCCGGTCAGGACTACCTCTTTACCTCTAAGTATGGCTCAGGCGACCGCTATTTGGATATGTCATCCATGAAGCCGTTGAACATCCGCCTTTCTGACCTTCGTTGGGAGAAGATTACAAGTTACAACTTGGGTATGGACTTCGGATTCTTCGATGACCGTTTGAAGTTGACTGTTGAGGGATATCAAAAGATTACTGACGATATGCTGATGCCTGGATACCGTATTCCTTCCAATGCAGGTTTTACCGATGTTCCTTATAAGAACACTGGTAAGATGAAGAACGAAGGTTGGGAGTTCCATATCAGCACCAACCGCTTGGTTCAGTCTGGTAAGTTCCACATGGATATGAATGTGAACTTCGGTAACAACCGCAATACTATCCTTGAAATGGACGAGTTCGTACTTGAAAACAAAAATCCCGATTACGACTTTGAAAACCGTACCGTATTGCAGCGTGTGCAGGTGAACAACTCCTTCGGTTCTATCTATGGTTTCCGCAGCAAGGGTGTTTACCAGTACAATTACGAAACATTCCGTGACATGACTCCTGAAGAGCGTCAAGAGTTCCTCGCTGCGGGTAAAACAGCTCCGATTGTGAAGAATGCCAATGGTGACGTAGTATATGATGCAGAAGGCAAGCCCGTTCGCATGATGTACAACTATACCAACGAAGGTACAGGTAAGAACTACAAGTTCATGGGTGGTGATGCTATTTATGAAGACATCAACCACGATGGTAATATCAATGCCCTCGATATCGTTTACTTGGGTAACTCATTGCCTAAGTTGACCGGTGGTTTCGGTTTCTCATTCACTTACGACCGTTGGAGATTGAACAGCCAGTTTGTATACCGTGTAGGATATGACATCTTGAACATGGCTCGTCTCGATGCTGAAGCCATGACTGGTAACAACAACCAGAGCCAGGCTGTGAACTACCGTTGGCGTAAGGAGGGCGACGTAACCTCTATTCCGCGTGCCATGCATGGTAACACCAACTACAATACACTTGTAAGCGATCGTTTCGTTGAAGATGGTAGTTACTTGCGTATGAGCTATCTGCAGTTGAACTACGATTTGCCCAAGCGTTATCTGACATGGAGTGGATTGAAGAGAATCAGCCTCTATGCCAGTGCCAATAACTTGTTCGTGTTGACCAAATATACCGGTGTTGACCCCGATATCTCATGCGGCGAAGGTCCTGCTGTCGACAATGCACAGACACCGCGTTCACGTTCGTATACGTTTGGCTTGACAGTGGACTTCTAAATAAAGTGAAGAGTGAAGCGTGAGGAGTGAAGAATTAAAATCATCCTCTACAAATCATAAATCAAATGAAAAAGATAATATATAGTTTGCTTCTTGCGACCGGTATGATGGGAAGTCTTTCGTCATGTGGCGACTTCCTGGAAATTGAGCCGCAGAATGAGGTTCTTTTCGAGAACTTCTGGAACGAGAAAGCCGACGTGGATGCCATGGTAGCCGGATGTTATGCCCGTATGCAGGACGATGATGTTTTGTCACGCATGTTGATTTGGGGTGAATTCCGTAGCGACAATGTCACTTTCGGTACGAATATTGAAAATAACAAGGATTTGGACAATATCATGCAGGAAAACCTGCGCGAATCCAATGGTTATACAACTTGGGATCCTCTCTATGCCGTGATTAACCGATGCAATACTGTCATCAAGTTTGCTCCGATGGTAGCCGAGCGTGACCTCAGCTTTTCTGAAGGAGAATTGAAGGCTACCATTGCCGAGATGTCTGCTTTGAGAGACCTGTGCTACTTCTATTTGATCCGTACATTCCGTGATGTACCTTATTCTACTGTAGCCTATACCGATGACGACCAGGAGTTTGCCTTGCCAGCTACTCCGTTCTACGATGTGTTGGACAGCTTGATAAACGATCTTGAGGCCATCAAGGGCGATGCTGTGGTGAAATATCCCGAGGACAAGGAAAACTACCAGACTGGACGTATTACCCAGGAGGCTATCTATGCAATGCTTTGCGAGATGTATTTGTGGAAAAAGGACTATGCCAACTGTATCCGTTATGCCGACTTGGTAATCGACTCCAAGAAACAACAGGAGGAAGACCGTATCAAGAAAGCAACAGGAACTAAGGTAGAGGTTAAGGAATATTTGATGGGTTATCCATTGATTCCTTCTGCTTCAAGCGGTGGTACTAAAGAATTCGGCGAAGCTTATACTGCAATTTTTGGCGATGGAAACAGCCGTGAGGGTATCTTTGAATTGACTTTTGACAAGTTGAACGAAAATATGCCTTCCAATGGAGTATTCGAGTCAATGTATGGAAGTTCTCAAGGAACAGGTTATGTAAAGCCTGCTACCTTTATTACCGAAGATGTCAGTTCCAAGGAATTCAAGGTGTTCAAGAATAAATACGATGCGCGCTTCTATGAGAATATCGATTACAGCGGACCGTCGGTACAGAAGTGCTTGACAGAAAGTGCCATCATTGATGCATCGAATACGGATAATATTAAGAATAGTGGCTCAAGCCTTTATGCACAAGGTAAAAACAAATGTAACTTCATCCTGTACCGTTTGACCGATATTATGTTGTTGAAGGCCGAGGCTTTGGTACAACAGATGTCAGATGCCAGTGATGCATCTGTGGCAACTGCCAATGAGGAACTCAGAAAACAGGCTTTCACGTTGGTGAATGTGGTGAATAAGCGTTCCGTATGCCAGACAATCCTGAAGGATACATTGCTTTATAGTGATTACACAACCAAGATGCAGATGACCGAATTGGTATTGCTTGAGCGTCAGCGTGAATTGATGTTCGAAGGAAAGCGTTGGTTCGACCTTGTACGCGATGCCATGCGTACCAACAGTACAAGCACCTTGTTGAAGAGCGTGTTGAAGAAATACACTTCCAACACTTCTATCATCCAGAACAAGCTACTCAAGATGGATGCTATCTTTTGGCCGATTCATGAGGATGAACTGAAAGTAAACAAGAACTTGAAGCAGAATCCGATATATGGTGCCGGTGATAACGAAAGCTACGAAAAGAATTATTGATTGTAACAAACTAAATACATGAACGTTATGAAATTATTCAGAAATATATTGTTCGGTATCGTTTGCTCGGTGGGTTTTATTGCCTGCGATGATAACTTGAACACGGATAATTACTACACCTTTACAGGTGAAATGATGAGTGATTACATCACTTCGCGTCCCCAGTATAGCGATTTTGCCACGGTGGTTGAGCGTGCAGGATTGATGGACTTGCTTTCCACTTACGGACACTATACTTGCTTCTTGCCCGACAACGAAGCTTTCAAGACCTATTTGAAGGAAAAAAATGAATTGTCCATCGATTCGTTGACGGATGCTGAGTGCGATACCATTGCACGTACCCACTTGGTTAGCAATATGTACTCTACTGTCGAAATGATTGACGGTACATTGCATACGGCCAACATGAATCGTCGTTATATCCAGATTACACACGGATTGGATGAAGATAGCAATGCGGTGGTGATTTTGAACCGTGCTGCACACATCTATTTCGGTTTGGAAGACGACTCAGTCGAGAATGGTATTGTACATCCTATCAACATGGTGCTTGAAAACTCCAATGCAAGTATCATTGAGATTATCAAGAAGAATGATAAAGTGAAACTCTTTTACGATGCGTTGAAGTTGACAGGTGTGGATGAAACCTTGCAGCAGCTGAAGGATCCGGATTACAATAGTTTGGATTACGAACGTTATTACTATAAGAGTGATATGCATAATGAGGTTGCCACTGTGCCCGATGAGAAGAAGTTCGGCTTTACGTTGTTCATTACTCCCGACTCCATTCTTAAGGAGAAGTATGGCATTGAATCTATTCCTCAATTGGCGGAAAAGGCCAAGGAACTCTATAGCCAGACCTATAAAGATGACAATGAGGTGCTCACACAACTTTTGGATGCTTATGATAAAGAAGAATATGAGAATCCAAAACACCCGTTGAACATGTTTGTCAGATATTGTATCCTGAACCGCGACGTGAAGGGATGGGACTACATTACCATCAAGGAATTCCACGAAGGTGACATCCAGGGGGCATTGGGTATCCGAGTTGAGAAAGTGAACCCTGTCGATTGGTATCAGACCCTGTTGGAAGGAACTATGATCAAGTTCGAGCAGTTAACTGTGCAGGCATACAAAGGCAATAATGGAATCATGAACCAACGTTATGCCAACCGTCGTCACGAAGGTGCTGAGTCTGAGTATCAATTCGAAGGCGCACTTATCTCGCCCACAGTAGAGGACGAGTACATACAGGATGCTCCTAACGGACGTTACTTCTATGTAGATGACATTGTTGCTTTTACACCTGATGTGCGCGACAAGGTGCAGAATATGCGTATCCGTATGGACTTCTCTACCATCTTCCCCGAATTGATGACCCACGACATCCGTTTGAACGGTGACCCGATGAAGAATGACAATGACGCTGTGGCTGATGACGCTTTCAAGAATGGCCGTAACTATTATTTCCCTGCGGGTTATTTGGACGGTGTGACTTTCAGAGGTAACTGTAAATTCTTGTATCGTCGTCCTCATATTTCATATTATGTATTTTGCGGTGACGAGATGAACCTCTTCGGTGATTACGACTTTCAATTCCGTTTGCCCCCAGTTCCCTATTCAGGTGAATGGCAGGTTCGCCTTGGATATTCTGTGACATCAACCCGTGGTATCGCTCAGGTTTATTTCGATAGTATTCCTCAAGGTATTCCTTTGGATATGCGCAGATCGTTGAGCCACGAGTCAATCATGGGTACTGATTTCACCGAGGTCTCTTATGACGAAATGACCAAAGAGGAAAAGGCCGAGGACCAGAAGGCTTTGAAGAACAAAGGTTATTATCGTGGTCCGGCAGGTGCTTATTATGCCACTTCCAAGGCTAAGTTTGAGACGTTGGCTGAGACTCCTCGCCGTATTTTGTGCCAGGTTTATATTGACAACAAAAGAGACCACTATTTGCGTATCCGTTGTGCTTCGAAGAGCAAGACCGGTAACAACAACGAGTTCATGTTGGACTATATCGAACTTGTTCCCAAGAGCGTGTATGGTGTAGGTGACGAAGGTGCCATTGAAGACGATCTTTAATATAAACCGTTGAGAAGTTAAGTAAGGTGAAATCCTGATGAATCTTTAACATATCAACGATAAATGAATAAACGTATGAAATATAACATGAAATATACAAAGGTATTAGGGCTGGCATTAGCCGCCCTTGCCTTCAATGCTTGTTCAGACGAATGGGATGAGCATTACAAGGTGCAGCAGCAGGGAAATGGTGTGTCGTTGTGGCAGACTATCTCTACCGACGCAAACTTTAGTAACTTCAAGTCAGTGTTGGAGTACTGTGGTTACGACAAGGTATTGGCCAGCTCTCAGGTATTTACCGTGTTTGCCCCCACTAACGAAAGTCTCTCCGCGGAGCAGGCTAAAGCCCAAAGGGACATTTATGACCAGGACAAGGAGAGAGGTCGTAAGGAGAAAGAGAACAGAGCCATCAAGGAGTTTGTGATGAATCATATTGCGTTGTACAATCATTCAACTCCTGAGACGGCAGTTTATAATGACACTATCGTAATGATGAATGGAAAGTATTTGGCGTTGACCAATAATACAATCGGTGAACAGTCTTTCGATAGTCAGCAGCCTCACGCAAACGGAATATTGTATACTGTTGATGGACAGTTGGACTATTTGCCCAACGTGCTCGAACAATTGGAGAAGGTGGATGAGTTGAGTAAACTTGCTGAATTCTTCGATTTCTACAACGAATACAAATTCATTCCGGAACAGAGTGTGGCCGGAGGTATTGAGAACGGTCAGACTGTCTATCTGGATTCTGTGACCCGTTTGCAGAATATCCTGTTCGATTATGTGGGAGATATCAATAACGAGGACTCCACTTATTGGATGATAGTTCCTACGGACGATATGTGGAATGCCATGGAAGAGGAGTATGTTACCTACTTTAACTACGACGATAAAGTGTCCAAGCGCGACTCGTTGATTAAACTGTATACGGGTCTTGCTATTATTCGTGGTACGGTGTTCAGCGAAACGGTTAATCCTGAAAAGACTCGTAACGATTCAGTGAAATCAACTAATGCCATGCATTATAGTAGCCGTTACGTCCTGTATGGTAACTATGATACTTACTATTATCAGTACGACAAACCGTTTGAACCGGGTGGTGTATTCTATGATGTAAACGAAATTCCCTGTAGTAATGGTAAACTGTTGAAACCCAACACATGGAGTATCGACAAATCGCAAACCTTCAACCAAATGATTCTGACCGAAGGTGAGGATCGTCCGTCATTGGCTTATATTGATGGTTCGAAAGCTGTTTTAAAAGACCCCAAGACACGTACTACTACCGTAGCTGTACGTCCGGGTAATCCTTACTACAACAAGGTGTCAGGTAACTCTTTTATCGAGATTTCTGCAATCAAGTCGGGTGCAAACACATCGGCCACATTCTATGTTCCTGATGTATTGTCCAATATGCCTTATGATATTTATGTAGTAATGACTTCTGTTTTGGCGGCAGATACGAGTGCTACCGACAAGCAGCGTAAGCCGCTTCAGGCCTCTTTCAAATTGAAATGGCTGGCACAGGATGGTGTGACTGTAGACTCATTGGATTTGGGTAAGAAATTGGAAATTCAATCTGATGTACATGATACCATTTTGTTGAAGAGCAATGTGGTGATTCCTACATGTACATGGGGATTGACCAATGAAGATTCGCAGGTGACATTGACAATGGGTAGCGACGTAAAGAGTACAGACTTTATGCGTGGTAAGTATACGAAGACCATCCGTCTGGATGCCATCATCTTTAAGCCGCATGGAGATGCAGAAGAAATAGTAATTGACTAATAAGTAGTAAGGATATGAATAGATATATTTTATTCGGTATAACTTCGCTGATGGCATTCTCATTGAGTGCCTCAGCACAGGAGGAAGCAACGGGTGGAGCAGTGAGTGTAAAAACTCGCACTGCAAGTAAGTACTCCACACGTACAGTGAAAGGTACTGTGTTGGATGCAGCCACAGGAAATCCTATTGCAGGTGCTCTTGTAAGTGCAGCAGAGATACAGGGATACAGTGCCTTGACAGGTAAAGATGGATCGTATGCGTTGTCTGTGCCTACATTTGCAACAGCTCTCTATATCACCAGTCCTGACCATTCTCCTGTGAGAATTGGTCTGATGAATGGCGAACTGCAGCATGATGCCAAGATGTACGGTGATACTTTCAAGGCTGATTATGCCGCTGAGACCAATGTTCGTGGCGATTATGGAACGGCAGAATTCGATTACACCAATGCCTTCAATATCAAGGATGAGGTACAGGGCCAATTGGGTGCCTATGCTTTGACTATCAACCACAACGGAACCCCGGGTGTCGGTAGCACCATGTTTGTGCAGGGATTGAATTCACTCAATGTGAATGCCCAGCCTTTGGTTGTCATTGACGGTGTGATTATCGACCAGCAGTATGGTCGTCCGTTGCTCCACGACGGACTTTACAACGATGTGTTGGGAAATATCAACCCGGCAGACATCGAGAGTGTAGAGCTTATGCGTAACGGTACAGCTCTCTACGGTGCCAAGGGTGCCAACGGTGTGCTTGTCATCAAGACACGCCGTAGCAACACCATGGCAACCCGTATTACTGCCAATGCCTCTTTGGGTGTCACTTTGTTGCCCAAGTTCATTGAAGTGATGAATGCAGACCAATATCGTGGTTATGCTTCTGATTTGTTGGGAACAACAGGTACCAGAATCCGTGAGTTCAAGTTCTTGAACGAAGACCCCGAGTATTATTACTACAAGCAGTATCACAACGATACAGACTGGAAGAAGGATGTATACCGCGAGGCATTTACCCAGAACTATGGTATCAACATCAGTGGTGGTGATGACATTGCCAGCTACAACCTCTCTTTGGGATATACCACTGCACAGAGCACATTGGATTGCAACGATTTAGACCGTTTGAACATCCGTTTCAACACCGATATTGAATTGACTAATAAGTTGGGTGTCCGTTTCGATGCTTCATTTGCCAACCAGTCTCGTTCATTGCGCAACGACGGTGCGCCTGACGGTTATGAAGAAGGCACTTCTACTGCCCCCTCTTTCTTGGCATACGCGAAGAGCCCCTTCTTGAGTCCTTATACATTCAGCCGTGGTGTACTTTCCACTACTCACTACGACATTCTGGATGAGGATTATCTGGATGAGGCTTTGGCTGATGTGACCAAGTACAACTGGAAGATTGCGAATCCGTTGGCATTGAATGAGTATGCTGAAGGAAAGAACAAGAACCGTTTCGAAACTTCGATGTTGAATCTCGCAATCACTCCCAAGTATCAGTTCAATAAGAATCTGTACTTGAGCGAGCACTTCAGTTACAATCTGGTGAATACGAACGAAAAGCTCTATATCCCCATTAACGGTGTGCCTGACTACTATGTAAACAGCGTGAATGCCTATCGCGAGAACGAAACCCGTTCGCTCTATTCAAAGCAGGAGTCAATGACAAGCGATACACGCCTTGATTGGAACAACCGTTATGGTGCTCACCGTATTCATGCTTTCGGTGGTGTGCGTGTGAATATTGAGAACTATACACTCAATTCTCAATTGGGTTACAACACCGGTAGCGACAAGACTCCGTTTATCAGCTCAGACTTGATGAATGCCACCACAGCCGGTACCAAGGATTCATGGAATAGTGTTTCATGGTATGGACAGGCCGAGTACGACTTCATGAGCCGCTACTACTTGCAGGCAAGTTTGTCATTGGACGGTTCTTCACGTTTCGGTAACGATGCCGATGGTTTGAAGATGTTCGGTGCACCTTGGGGTGTATTCTGGGGTGTCCAGGGTTCTTGGATTGTTTCCAACGAATCATGGTTTGCCAAAGTGAAGCCCATCAATTACTTGCGCTTGACTGCCGGATACGATGTAAGCGGTAACGACGACATCGACTACTATGCTGCACGCAGCTACTTCCGTGCATCCAAGTACTTGAATGCCATCTCGGGTCTTTCATTCGACGGTATCGGTAACACCAACATCCAGTGGGAGACTACCCGTCGTTTCAATGCAGGTTTGGAGGCCAACCTCTTCAACAACCGCTTGAACCTGAGCTTCAACTACTTCAACAGTACCACTTCTGACCTGTTGACTAACCAGTCGCTCAATATCTTGACAGGTTTGACCAACAACTGGGCCAATGGCGGTGAGTTGAAGAACGAGGGTTATGATGCTGCTTTCAACTTGAAGTTGATTGCTACCAAGAACTGGCAATGGCAGATTGGTGCCAGCGTAGGTCACTATAAGAACGAAATCACCAAACTTCCTGTTGTAGGCAAGACAAACGAAATCCTCACCGACATTTATGGTGCTACCATACAGACGAAGGTGGGGCAGGCTGCCAACGTATTCTATGGTTACGAAACCAACGGGGTATTTGCCACTTCAGAGCAAGCAGAGGCTGCCGGTCTCTATATCTTGGCTGAGAATGGTCAGACAAAGAACTACTTCGGTGCTGGTGACGTGATATTTGTAAATCAGAACCCCGAAGAGGGTGGTGCCATTGACGAGAAAGACCGTGTAGTGATTGGTGACCCCAACCCCGATTTCTACGGAAATATCAGTTCTTCTCTCACTTGGAAGCGCGTGACTTTGGATGTAGGATTCAACTACTCTGTTGGTAACGACGTGTACAACTATATGCGTTCACAGTTGGAAGGTGGAAACCGCTTCATGAACCAGACTGTGGCTATGGCGAACCGTTGGCAGTATGAAGGTCAGCAGACCAACATGCCTCGTGCTACGTTCCAGGATCCTATGGGCAACAGCCGTTTCAGCGACCGTTGGATTGAGGATGGAAGCTACCTCCGCTTGAAGAGTGTGACTTTGTCATACAACGTGCCGATGAAGTCAGAATACTTGCAGGGTATTCAGGTATGGGTACAGGGCAACAACCTGTGGACTGCTACCAAGTATTTGGGAAGCGACCCCGAATTCTCCATGACATCTTCTGTATTGGGTCAGGGTATCGACTTGGGACAATTGCCCAAGAGCGCTTCTATCGTGGCCGGTGTAAAGCTTAACTTGTAATCATTCAAAAAGAAGTAAGAATATGAAAAAGGATATAAAGAACAGACTTCGCACGATTCCCTTTATCGTGTGCCTGTTGACAATGTCGGCTGTAGGGCTGACATCATGCGAGGACTTCTTCAATCAGGAGTCGGAGTATGTGATCTACGAGGGTGACAATGCGTTGGACAACGCGGCCGATACCATCTATTCGGTAATCGGCGTGTTGAACAAGTTGCAGGCTATTGCCGACCGTACCATCCTGTTGGGAGAGGTGCGTGGCGACTTGGTGGATGTGACCGATTATACTCATGCCGACTTGCGTAAGGTGGCTTCGTTTGACATCGATGCGGACAACAAGTATAATAATCCGCGCGACTATTATGCCATCATCAACAACTGTAACTATTTTATTGCCAATGCAGATACTGCTCTCCGCAACAACCGCAACGAGGCTATCTTCTTGCGCGAGTATGTGGCTATCAAGGGATTCCGTGCATGGACTTACCTCCAATTGGCGCTCAACTATGGAAGTGTTCCTTTCGTGGACAAACCCATCTTGACCAAGGAAGAGTCTGAGAAGGATTATCCCCGCTATGACATCAAGCAGATTTGTAACTACTTTATCAACGACTTGATGCCCTTGGCTGACGAGAAGTTGCCGGCTTACGGAACCATCCGTGGCTTGGATTCACGCTTCTTCTATTTCCCCATCTATCTGTTGTTGGGTGAACTCAACTTGTGGGCCGAGAACTACAACCAGGCTGCGTTGAACTACTATAAGTACATCAGCACACGCAACGGTATGAACTCCGCTTATCCTATCGGTACAGACCGTATCCAATGGTCTGACAGTGAGTGGGAGAGCATTACTATTAGTGGTGAAATTGGTCATGCCGTTGAGGAATATGCAGAACAAGCAGAGTTGATTACATTGATTCCTGGTGACTCTATCCCGTCTGAAGGTTACTACAGCGAGTTGAGAGACCTGTTCAACAGTTCTGCTGACAATGAGTACAACTTCAGTTTGAAACCGTCTGCAGCTATGCAGAACCTCTCTGCTTCTCAGTATTATTGCCATGTTGAAACCAATACGCAGGGTGAGAAAGACACTATCTACGCTCCCAAAAATGTTACTTGGGAGTCAAGTAAGGTGGATATGAGTGGTGACCTTCGTTTGTACTATGCATGGGATTTGCTAGACGGTAGAAACAAAAATGGTGACAAGATTGAAGAGCAGAGCATTTCAAAACACAATACTCGTAACGTGCACATCTATCGCCGCACCATGCTTTACTTGCGTATGGCTGAGGCTTTGAACCGCGCCGGCTATCCTGTAATGGCCTATAAGTTCTTGGCTTCAGGTGTGAACAATAAGGTGATTGAAGACGAAGTGATTCCTTGTTATGCTGAGGATCCTGCCAAGGTGGCTTTCTTGCGTCAGTTTGATTTCCCCACCGACCTTTACGGTATTCTCAATCCGGGTGTAACGGCTTCTGAAACTGCCAATACCATCGGTATCCACAGCCGTGGTTCAGGTTGGGGTTCAGCCAGTGCCTACTATCAGATGCCTGACACTGCTTCGTTGTCACTTGACGAGCAAATCGAGGCAGTGGAGGATATGATTGTGAACGAAGCTGCATTGGAGTTCGCATTCGAAGGTACCCGTTTCTATGACTTGATGCGTGTGGCATTGCGTCGTAGCGATGTCAATTATTTGGCTGACCGTGTAGCCATGCGTACAGGTGTGAACAACGAGGCTTTGCGTGTCAAATTGCAGACACAAGCCAATTGGTATCTCGATTGGAACGGTGAAATAGGTATTGATAAAGAATAATATTGATATTATATTGGTTTAACGGTGGAATCGCGGATGGCATTCGGTTGTCATCCGCGATTCTTTTTTATGGTGTCCTGTAAAACTTTAACGATTCATTTTGATTTTAGGCCCATGCAGTCTTTTTCATTTTTCGTTCCGCACAACGTAGGGGCAGACCTGTGTGTCTGCCCAGATATATGTTGCATTCCATATTTGGGCAGACACACAGGTCTGCCCCTACGGATTGCGTCCACAGATTTTGGGTCAGCCCCAAAAAACGGTTGCAAATGTAGAATGACAGAGACAGCATGAGCCTAAAATCAAAATGAATCGTTAAAGTTTTACAGGACACCAATAATTTAGAACACAGAGGCACAGAGACACAGAGGTTTTCCTTTCTTCTGTGACAAATATTAGCTACAAGTGACGAGCTACAAGTGACAAGTAAAAAAACTCGTCACTTGTAGCTCGTAGCTCATAACTATAATATATCTTCTCTGTGTCTTTGTGTCTCTGTGTTCTAAATAATAAATTGAGCGTTTGTATTATCGCTGAATAGTTACTTACCGGACACCAATAAAATTATTCAAAATAGAAGGTGAGCATCACCATCTTGCTGTCGGCAGTGTCAAGCATTTGGGTGTACTTCAACAGACTTTTGTCGATAAGGTCTGAGCGGTCTTTTTCCAACAGGTTGCGAAGACCGAAGCAGAACTTCAACTCGGGTATCAGTTTGAAATAGGGAAGATAGAAGTCACATCCCATGCCAATCTCCATGTAGCAGTCCCATTTCTGCAGTAACAATGCCTTTTGGTTCTTGTTGGTGAGCGAGAGGGTGGGGTTGATGCCAGCCACCACGAAGGGACGGTGGTTGTTGAAGCGTGGGGCGCTGAACTTCAGGTTGAGGGGGAAGGCCAGCAGGGTGGATTTCATCACCTGACGGTATTCCTGATGGGTGTGTTGTTCGTGGAAGGTGATGTTGCGTTGCCCGAAGTAGAGTGAGGGGATGAGGCGTGCCGAGAGGTTGGACGTGATGTATGCCTCGGCCAGCACACCTACGCTGAAGCTCGGGCTGTAGTCGGCCACGTCGGCAAACCATGTTTCGCCCTCTTCGGTGACGAAACCGTTGTTCTCGAACTCCAGGTCTTGGGCATGCAGGCCTATAAAGAAGCCGTAGTGCAGACGCCGCTGGTCAAGATATGGGCGGTTCTGTACCTTGCGTTTCTGTGCGGCTCCGGCCATGCACACAAGCAGTCCTATCAGTATGAGTAACGTTCGTTTCATCCTGTGTATAGAAACGGAGATGGGCGTTGGTTATTGTGTGAGGAGTTCTGAGTTCTGAGTTTTGAGTCTTGAGTTTTGAGTTCTCAGTTCTGAGTTCTCAGTTCTGAGTTTTGAGTGAAGGGGTTTAGTCCCGAATGGTTACTCAAAACTCAGAACTCAGAACTCAAACGTTTTCCGCACTGTGCCGTCTGCCATTCTTTGCAGATAGATACCCTTTCGCTGTGATTGGAGGGTGGGGGAGACGGGGCGTCCGTCGATGCTCCATGTGCCTGTCGTTTCGAGACTTGTCGCTGTGGGGGAGGTGATGTGGCTGACGCGTGCTCCTTCGGACTGATAGGTCACCTTCATCTCGGGTGTGGTGCCGTTGGCGGCCGACACATTGGTTAGTTCGATGGTCACTTCGCCCGCTTCGAAGGGATAGTTTTCGATGGGTACGTACACCAGCAGGTCGGTGTCGGAATAGGGGTCGTCCTCTTGGCGCAATTGTTCCAAGGGGATGGTTTCGGTTGTGCTTGTACCCTCCTTCTGATAGGTTATTTTGGCTCCGTCAAAGGTGACGTATTTGCCGGCTGATATCCATATCTCCACCTCCTTGGTGTTGTCGATGTTGCTGCCTGCGGTGGGCAGGAAGTCGGGGTAGATGTTGATGTCCATCGTCTCTATCAGGTACGAGAATAGGATGGTGCCTGTGGTGCCGATGGCATTGCTTTCGATGGGGTATCCATCCTTGTCGGCAATGTTCTTCAGGCTGATGCTGACGTAGCGGTTGCCCTCATCGTCGGTGGGTACGTTGGTCAGGTGTATGCCCTGCACGTTCCAGGTGATGGTGTTGCCATTGATGGTGTAGGGCACCTTCACTTCGGCCCATGTGCCTGCTTCGCGGTCGCCGTAGGCCAGGGTGGCATGGGGAGCTGTGCAAGTGACATCGCCCGTGAAGGTCAGTGTGATGAGTCCGGCTTCGTCGCCAGGCATGTAGTAGCTCATCAGTTTGCTGCTGTTGCTGATGCTTGCCAATCGCACCACTTCGCCCGAGGCGGTCAGTTGAACCGATGCCTCTCCGTTGTAGATATTGTCAGCCTCTGTGTCTGATACGATGTCGCTAAGGATTACCTTGAAAGTGTCACCTTCCTTCAGCCTGCCGTCGTTGTACAGCATGTTGTAGGTCTCGGCCAGTTGCAGGGTGTAGTTGGTGCCCTGTGTGTTGTAGTCCTCGCTGGTACGGTAGCTGCTCACGCTGATGGTTTCGCCATTGGCCAGTTCCACGCGGGCCTTCACGGCGGTGGCATTGATGGTGACGTTGAAGATGAAGGTGACGTCGCCCTCCTGTTGGGTGGTGCGGTAGGTGCTTCCCTCCCCAGGTGTGGTCGATAGCAGTTCGAGGGGTAGGTAGGGCTTTCCGGCTTTGAACGAGGGTGTCATGGTGATGGTGTCGCCCCACGTGGTGGTGTTGTAGAAGGTGTAGGTCTCGCCACTGCGCACACCCTGCACGCACTCTTTCTCAAAGAGGGGGAGTGGTCCGCCTTGGCCGAATATCTTCAACCCTTTGGAGAGCGTGAGGTAGAGCAGTCCGTCCGCTTCGGCCTTATAAGTGAAGTAGGCGTTCGAGAAGTCGGTGGGCAACAGGTAGCATTCGCCCGTCTTTATCTCCACGGGGTTCTCCTGTGTGGCTCCCGCGAGGGGGATTTGTGCATTCATGCCCAGGGTGCAGAGGAATGCGGTGAGTATGGTCAGAATCTTTTTCATTGTTCATTATTTGTGTTATATTGATGTATTCTTTGTACGCAACTTGTAGGATTGCCGTAGGGGCAGCCCTATGTGTCTGCCCAGAGATGGAGAGGATATTGATTCTCGGGCAGACACACAGGTCTGCCCTTACGTATGGCGATAACCAAATAGCCACCCCTTTTTAAGGGTCACTGTGACCCTTGAAAGTACCCCACTCGTGGGGTATTAAACGGCCTTTGTGTGCCCTGTTTTCAATGGGTGCACTTGATGGTCTGCACCTCCCCGTCCGTTGTGGCACGGATAATGATAGTCTGCCCTTTCTCCATCAGTGGCAGGGTGTAGCGTTCGCTATCGGGTGTGGCCTTGTGCAACAGTTGTCCGCTGAGGCTCCACACCTCCACTTGGCGCAGGGGCGAGGGGGCAATCAGTTCATTCCCTTGCAGACGGATGGGGGTGGGGGTGGAGAGGTCGTTGATACCAATAGCTACATCATACCATCCTTCTGCAGCGTTGACTATCTCGCCTGTTCGGTTATCAATAATCATTCCTACAACTTTGTAGTTCAGATCACCACTTTCCCTGAAAATCTCCGGATAATCAAATTCGTAATCAAAGGAGATTGACGTATGTCGATTGGTATGAGCCGGTAAGGTAAGACTCCTTCCACTTCTGTCTGTTCCTGCAAGCATAATGCGTCCTACATTTGCAAAGGTATATTCTCCTGCGGGAATCGGGTCAGGCAAGAGGTCCAATCCCCCCATGGCACTGCTGCTGCCTGAATAGCCATTGGCTTGTGCATAGCCCGTAACATTGTCTTCTACCATGATGAAGTTTACACTATACTCTCCTTCCTTAATTGGCTTTCCAAATTCGCAAGTCATACGAACATAAAGCCCTTCTGCTTGTGTAGATGTCATAGAGCATAACTCCGTAAACCGTCCTATCGCTCCACGCTCACGGGCTTTGTCCAGTGTGGCCTCAATCTCTTCAAGAGTGAGGAGACTGTTCATCTGCTCCTGTCGCCTGTCCATCACACACGAGGGCAGACCATATTGGTAGAAGAAGGGGGCATAGAGGGTCATGGCATAGTCGTACACCATCATCTCGTCTCTCACATGCACGGCAATGTCCACAAACTCGCTCGGGCGCTTCTTGTGCAACTCCTTCAGATAGTATTGGCCACGCGGACACCACATACACCACGTGCCTGTGCCCTCCTCGATAAGCACTGTGCGCTCAAAGCAGGTGATGCTTCCTTGGATAGTCTCCACGTCCGCTCCTTCCATGCTGCTGATGGTGAGGGTGTAGTCCTCGGTGGTGTTCAATGCCACGTTCACCTCGGTGTCGAAGGCAATGCTTACCACTGAGTCGGGCGCAATGCTCTCGGTGCTGCGGTCGATGGTGTAGGTCTTTCCGCCGTATGTCAACTCCAGTTTGTAACCCTCTACGGGGAGGAAGCCCGACGAGGTGAGTGTGCCCTCAATCCTTACCCCTCCTGCCTTGGTTACCGCTTCTGGCGTCAGGTTGGTGAAGGTGAAGGTGTGCTTGCGTGTCAGCACCGCGATGTCGTCCACCATCAGCAAGTTGCCATTGGTGCTGTTGTTCACGAAGGCTACATACACCTCCTTGCCGCTGTATGCTTCCAAAGGGAAGAAATACTCCTTCCACACGGGCGATTCGGCAGGAATGGTCATCACGGGTGCATCGGTGAAGTCCTCGGGACGGTTGCCCTTGTCAGTGATATAGACGCTGTATCCATCAGCATGTTCGGCATCCAACGCACAAGCCCTCCACGAGAGGATGGCGCGTATGTCAGCCACACGGATGGCAGGTGTGACGAGCCAGTCGTCCGATTGTGCCACCTCCTTGTACCACGAGCCGCTATAGGCCACCGTGTTGCCGGCGTTACCCTCCTCGGTACCGCTTACCCATGCTTTGCCCACCTCGAAACCGTAGCGCTTCATGCTGCGCGAAGGCTCCTGCCCGTCGCGGTCGTAGGTGGCGAATGTCTCGGGGATACCACCCTCGAAGTCGCAGACGAAAAGGGTGTCTTGTGCCTGTAGTGTCATGGCAAACAGTAACAGGAGACCCACTCCCATACCCCTCCCTGTGATGGAGGGGAGTAAATAGATTAAAGACTTTATAGATTTCATAATAGTTATAAGTATAATATAGTAGGACTTTCCCACGCTTCACCCTTGGGAAGGGAAGGTGAAGAGTCCTTCTGTTGTGTTATTTAATCAATACTTTATTCGTTTCCCATGCACCATCGTTCAACGTACGCACCAAGTAGATGCCGCTTGCCCAACCGCTGGTGCTGATTTCGTGGAGGCCGCTTCCCTCAACGATAGTTTCACCGTTGGCGGATACCACTTGTACAGCCTTGGCTTCAACCAACATCTTCCCAGGGATAAGGGTGATACAAGCGTCGCTTGGGTGTGCATCAATGCTTGAAGGGGTAGTCTTGGTGATTACCTCGCTCAGTATGCTTGCCTTCTTGCCATTCTGGTAAACGGCCTCTACGGCATATTGGTAGTCGTCCTTGTCCAAATCCGCCCAATGCGGGTCGGCATAGAGGAAGTCGTTACCCACGGCCTTGTATTGCTCTACACCATCTTTCAGTGCAAGTACATTGTAGGTGACGGCAGGGGCTTCACTGTCGGCCAGGCGACGTCCGCTATAGCTGATGTAGAAGTTCTCCTCGTAGTCGCTGCCCAATGCCTCCACATACTCCAACTTGGCTGCTACGGCGAGGTCCTCGATGTAGGCATTGGTGTTGTAGATGAAGGGTTGCTCTTCGGTGCTTGCCGTAGTCAGCAATGACAAGTTACCCTTGTCTACACTGATTCCGATGAAGCATCCGTTGGGGGCGTATGCCGGCGTGGAGAGGACGTAGGTCGTAGGGCTGTACGGCTTGTTGGGCGCATCATTGTCGCGATACAACTCTTTGGAAGTCAGGTTTCCGCGACTGTTCAAGGCGATGATGACCACATTCAGCGTGGTAGAGTCGCAGAATGTCCACCAACGGAGGCTGTCGACAAGCATCGGCTCGCGACACACCAATCCGATGAGCGTACCTTCTTCGCCCTCCTCAGTACCAAAGGTATAGGAAACATTCTCGCTATGCAGCTTCACGTGTGCTTCTACGGCAGGCTTGCTCCATGAGACCGTAGCCGCACTCTCGTCCTCGGCGAGGGTCGTGGCAATAAAGGCCGGAGGAAGAATGCAGTCATTCAAGGTAAAGTCGCCTGTCAGTTGGGAGCCATTGACCTTTGTGGTATTGAAGCTCGTCGTGTCAGCCTCGTAGAAATCCTTTCGTGCAACAACGGTATATGACAGTGTGTCGCCATAGACCCCGTCAATATAGTAGTTACCCTCCTTATCGGTCAAGGCGGAATAGCTGTTGTAACCGCTGAGTGCGATGAGGGCATTCGGCAAGGGATTGCCGTATTCATCCTTTACCTTACCTTTATATATATACTCCACACGTTTTACCACATCCAACTCCACGTTTACCGTCTTCAATCCCGTTACGGTAATGGTTTGGGGCAGGGATTCGTAACCCATCTTGGTTTGTATGGTCGTATAGGTGCCTTCGGCTACATTCTTGATTTCAAACTGTCCGCGGGCATCGGTTGTGGCTTTGTAATCAGTTCCTTCGAGACTTACCACCACGCCCTCTACGGGATTGAATTCATTGTCGTACACGTCGCCACGGATGTGTCCCTCCAAATTCTCTGACACCTCCACCTTGGCGATGGCCAACCAGTAGGCAACCTCCATGTCCGAAATGCAACGTACGGCAATGCTGAACTCGCCTGCCTCGTCCAAGGGATTGATGTTCACACGGAATTGGCTCAAGATGGTTTCGCCATTCTCGTCGTACTCTCCCGTCACACGGATGGTGTCGCTCAGCTTCACGGCTGTATTGAGGTTATAGTCCTTTACCAACCATACTTCCATCATCTCATTCTTGCTGATGTCGTCGGGACGGGCATGAACAATGGCCTTGTATGCCTTGTTTGCCTCAAACTTGTATTTGGGTGAGATAATCCAGTCATTCGCATTCGTTGCCGGTTTGTATTCGCACTGGTAATAGAAGAATCCTTGATCCTTGAAGTTGGGGTTGTATTGCCAGAAGAAAGTTGTACCGTCATAATCCACATCAGCAATGCTCCACAACTGGCTCTCGCTTTCGTTGGTGAAGTCTGTCACCAAAGGAAGGTCGCGGGCAGGACCATTCACGATGTATCCTGTTGTCGTGGCTTCACCTGTGCCGTCGGCATTGGACACTTCAATGCTGTATTGATAACGGTTCAATGTGGTGATACTTGTATCAGTGAAGGTTGTATCGGTCAGTCCTTCGGCTAACACGGTGCCGTCGCTGATGCGTGTAACCTTGTAAGTGATGCTGGTGAAGTCCAGATAACCGTTGTTTACGCCCTTGGTGCTGGGATACCATGACAGGCGGATGGCGTGGTTGCCTTCGCGGTTTACGGAGGCAATCATGACGGCACTGGGAATATCTCTACCGATAAAAGCTGATGTGTTCATCGGGATGCCGGCTCCTTCGGCATTATATACCAAGAATTTGTAAGTGTAGCTTCCGCTGGATGCCACTTGGTCGGTCCATTGTGACTCTTCACCCGGTGTAGCTCCAGTAAGCGTGTGCACCAGTGTCTCATCGCGGTAAATCTCAACCTTCTCAATGGCGGTCAATGCCTCACCGGCATAGGTCAGTGTAGGATTGGTCCAAGTGATTACTGCAGACAGAGCGCCAGTTGGGTCGGTTGCGACCTTCAGACCCTCCACCTTGCCAGGAGCACCGTCGGCACAAGGTTTGTAGGGGATGTAAAGTCCCACTACTTGCTCTTCGCCTGTACCACCGATGTAGCCTACGTCTTCACACGTACGTTTCTTTACATTGATTTTCTTCAGATGTCCCATCTTGGATGAGTTGCACGAGGCCCAGTACAAGGTGCCGCTCGCTCTGTCAAACTCCATGGATTGTCTGCGCCAAGGGTTCAACTCCAGATTAAAGCGGTTCTCGCATATACCTGTTGTCTTATTGATACGCACCACCCATCCGGCATCGTTGATTCCGTACATGACACCATCCTTGTCAATGGCCATTCCTACAATGTACTGCTTCATGTTACGGTTGATGAAGGTTTGTGCACCCGTCATCAAATCTACGGTGCCTAATGCGGTACAGTTCTCGTCTTCGTCCGAGACGGTAATGAAGTACATGATGCCAGTCATGTAGTCGTAGCTCATCTCGATGGCGGCACGCACATCCTCGCGGTACATATAATCAGCCACTTGAGTCATTTCACTTGTCGCCAAGTCGATGATATACAATCCTTTCGGATAGGTGGCATAGGAGAGCATGGCATAGTAGGCATCGCCTCCCCAGGCTCCGGCCGTAGCCCATTCTTCGACTTGCTTGATGCGTTGCATGGTAGTGGCAGGTGCTGTGCTGCTGAATTTCACCATGCCCGACTGCTTTTCATCGTTTACATTGGTGGCAAAACCGTAAATGTCAACCTGAGCTTTTGCGATAAGAGCGGACAGGCACACTAATAAAATACTGAGTAATTGTTTCCTTTTCATACACATAGTTGTTCTTAAGGCTGCAAATATACGTAAAATGTGACAAAAAGGAAGGACTGTCCGTTGATATTTTTTAATTTTAAGGTTGATTAAGGCTTATAAAAGTAAAAATGTACTTCATAAAACAAGAATACCATTCTTCCGCGCCCAAGAATGCAATCTTGAAGGCAGAAGAATGGTATTCCTATAAAGAGTTGTTAGTATTATTTACATGAGCAAGTGGGCTTGATCTGCTTGAAGAAGTCGTTGCCCTTGTCATCCACGAGGATGAATGCGGGGAAGTCCTCCACCTCAATCTTCCAGATGGCTTCCATACCCAATTCGGGATACTCTACGCACTCGATGCTCTTGATGTTGTTCTGAGCCAAGATGGCGGCAGGTCCACCGATAGAGCCGAGGTAGAATCCACCATGCTTCTGGCAAGCGTCGGTTACACATTGTGCACGGTTGCCCTTGGCCAACATTACCATACCACCACCGTGGCTTTGAAAGAGGTCGACGTAAGAGTCCATACGACCAGCTGTTGTGGGACCCATTGAGCCGCAAGCCATACCGGCAGGTGTCTTGGCGGGACCTGCATAGTAGATGGGGTGATCCTTCATGTACTGAGGCATCTCCTCACCACGGTCGAGGCGCTCTTTCAGCTTAGCATGAGCGATGTCGCGGCCCACGATGATGGTTCCGTTCAATGACAGGCGGGTTGATACGGGATATTTGCTCAATTCCTTCAACACTTCGCTCATAGGTTGGTTCAAGTCGATACGTACAGCTTCGCCTTCGCCTGCCTTACGCAATTCTTCGGGGATGAGGCTGCCCGGATTGTCATCGAGCTTTTCAATCCAGATACCATCCTTATTGATTTTACACTTGATGTTACGGTCAGCAGAGCAACTTACACCCATGCCGACAGGGCAAGAAGCTCCGTGGCGGGGCAGACGGACGATGCGTACATCGTGTGCAAAGTACTTGCCTCCGAATTGTGCGCCGAGGCCGATTTTGTGAGCTTCGGCTAACACTTGCTTCTCCAACTCGATGTCGCGGAAAGCACGTCCGCCTTCGTTGCCGGTAGTAGGCAAGTTGTCGTAGTAGTGAGTAGAGGCCAATTTAACGGTCAAGAGGTTCTTCTCGGCAGAAGTACCACCGATAACGAATGCGATGTGATAAGGAGGACAGGCTGCGGTACCCAATGTCTTCATCTTCTCAACGAGGAAAGGCACGAGTGTAGCAGGGTTCAACAAAGCCTTAGTCTCTTGGAAAAGGTAAGTCTTGTTGGCCGACCCGCCACCCTTGGTCACGCACAGAAACTTATACTCCATACCTTCAGTAGCTTCGAGGTCAATCTGTGCGGGCAAGTTGCACTTAGTGTTCACCTCGTCGTACATGTTCAAAGGAGCATTTTGAGAATAACGCAGATTTTCTTCTGTATATGTCTTGAATACACCTAACGACAGAGCCTCCTCGTCGCAATAACCAGTCCATACTTGTTGGCCCTTTTCACCATGGATGATGGCCGTACCGGTATCCTGGCAAAGAGGGAGTTTGCCCTTGCAAGCCACTTCTGCATTGCGCAAGAATGTAAGTGCTACATACTTGTCATTATCGCTGGCTTCAGGGTCGGTCAAAATCTTGGCTACCTGTTCATTGTGCTCGCGGCGAAGCAAAAAGGAAACATCGCGGAAAGCTGCATTGGCCATCGCGGTAAGACCTTCTTTTTCAATTTTAAGGATAGGAGTTCCTTCAAATTCGCTGACAGACACATAGTCCTTGGTCAGCAGATAGTACTGTGTATCATCCTTCTCAATGGGGAAGGGGTGCTGATACTTGAAAGTTACGTTTGTTGCCATAAAATACGATTTACGTTTATATATTTTTTGTTTCTCTTTAGATTAAACGAAAAAAACGCTGTAACCTATATGTAGTTACAACGTTTTGTAAGATTTTTGGTTTGTGGTGCCACCAGGAATCGAACCGGGGACACAAGGATTTTCAGTCCTTTGCTCTACCAACTGAGCTATGGCACCTTTTCTTTTGCGGGTGCAAAGGTAGATGTTTTTTTTTATCTGGCCAAATTTTTGTCGAATTATTTAAAACAATAATATGGTTTAGCTTATTTGTTTCTTCTGATTCCCTCTCTCATCCTTCATTTAGCGCTTGCCTTTTTCCATAATCCCCCCTCCCTCTCTTTTTTTGTCCCGTCCGGCGCGATTCCATCGCGCCCCTCCCTCTTCCCTTCCTTCCTTTCCTCCCGCGCGCGTATATATATATAATAAGGTGTAATCATTCCATTCTCTTCTTTTCCCTTTTCTTTTGTTCTGCTGATTTTATGTTATAGAACATATTTTTGCTCCCTCATTACCAACCCTTTTCTTCCTTTTTACATTATTTTTCCAAAAATATTCTTGAAAAGTTTTTGTAATTCAGAAAATAGCCGTACCTTTGCATCCGCTTTCGAAAGGAAGCGTGTTTTGAAGAAGCGTTCTTTGATAGGATTACATAAAACAGACAAGTAGTACAAGAGCCATTTCTATGTAGGTATAGAGATGTGGTAAAAGAGATACGAACCGTCGATTATAATGAAGAAGGATTGGAGATCATCTTGATTCTGGATCAGATTATAAGTTTATCTTATTATAAAGATATCATTTACAAAGAAGAGTTTGATCCTGGCTCAGGATGAACGCTAGCTACAGGCTTAACACATGCAAGTCGAGGGGCAGCGGGGATCTAGCTTGCTAGATTTGCCGGCGACCGGCGCACGGGTGAGTAACACGTATCCAACCTGGCCCATACTCGGGTATAGCCTCTCGAAAGGGAGATTAATCCCCGATGTTGTCGTTGTGCCGCATGGTACATCGACCAAAGAATTT
>JAFWYQ010000047.1 GCA_017517605.1 Bacteroidaceae bacterium | reverse complement strand
TCAACGAACCTTCACAGGCTGCTGCATTGAGAACCATCTCTATCAATGTGGATGGCGAAGAGGGAACAACAGCTATTGACAACTCTATCTTCAACAATGGCGAAACTGTGGTGTATGACCTTCAGGGCCGTCGCGTAGAGAATCCGGCTAAGGGTATCTATATTGTAAATGGAAAGAAAGTTGTGATTAAGTAAGTATGATTAATAATAACCTAAAAAAATAGAATATATGGAAAAGAATTATATTGCTCCCGAAGTGGAAATTATTGAAGTTGCTGTAGAAAATGGTTTTACTATTTCAATTGACTCGCAAAACCCCGGTGAATGGGATTAATTAAGTAGAATACCTTTATAATGATGAGGGTGTGTCGTTTTGACACACCCTCCTTTGTAGTTATTTAGCGGTTACCACACTCATCCAAATAACTATGAGCAAAAGTACACATTTCATCGGACAGCCGCTATATTCACAATTCTAAAATCAAGGTTATGAAAAAGAACTTATTGTCTGCTGTATGCCTGTTAGCTATATGTGCATCGTGCCAGCAGTCAGTGAAAGAATCGGCCAATACTCAATTGACCAAACGTGAGATTATGCAGGACTTCCTTGAGGGGAAGACACACGGGGATTATGTGCCAACGGCTTACTTCTCGCATTTCCCAGCTCGGGTGGGACAGGATGCGGTGTACTATCATATTCGCCACTTGGCACGTACGGGGATTGATATTCTGAAGGTGCAGTTCGAGCAGCACCAGCCAAAGATTAAGGTGGAGACTGTGGCCGACTGGCAACAGATACAGCCCTTGCCACGCGATTTCTATGCGCCTACCGTAGCGGTGGTGAAGGAGGTGGTCGACATCGTGGGGCACGAGACAATGGTGCTGCCTACCATATATTCACCCTTTCAGGTACTGCACATGCAGATTGGCATACCTAACGTTATCCGTTGGGCCAAGGAGGATCCCGACCAAGTGTTGAGAGTGCTGCGTATCTATACAGATGCTTTGCTCAACTTTGCACGCGATTGCAAGGAGGTGGGCGTGGACGGATTCTTCACCCCGACTCAGGGTGGCGAGACTATCTACTATGAGGTGCCCGACTTCTTCGAGCGATTCATTCGTCCGTTCGATATGGAGATCATGAACGAATGTAATGCCGGCACACAGTGTAACATCCTGCACATCTGTGACTGGGAGGGTCCGTATGATGATCTGAGCCGTTTCGTGTCGTATCCCGGACAGATTGTGAATGCGCCGAACTTCGTGGATGGCAAACCGTTTACTCCGGCCGATGCCGAGAGGTTGTTTGACCGTATCACTCTCGGTGGACTTGATCGCAAAGGGGTCATTAATAAGGGTACACCCGAAGAGGTGGTTGCCGAGGTTGAGCGTGTAAAGAAGGAGAACACTGGTCGCTTGATTATCGGTGCCGAGTGTACGATTGATGGTAAGACCCCTATTGAGAACATCCGTGCTGCCGTGCGCACTGCTCATGGAAAGTAAGATGGCGGTATGAAGAATACACCGAGGGCGTGCCACGATGAAGATGGCACGCCCTCGGTGTTTAATCCTTTAACAACTTTGCAAGACTATTCAGCAATAATCCAACCATCTTTGTCGAAATTCATCGGACGTATGAAGAGGCGGGCTCTGCTACCTTCAGATTTCTCATAGGCGTGAGAGATGAACATTGGCTGGCCATTGTGGATGAAAGCTGCGCTATGACCTACACCGAAGTATTCCTCGTTGGGACCATAGAGATAGGTGCCGCCACCCTTATCCATGCGCTTACCATCTTTGTCTACATAGGGACCTGTGATCTTCTTGGAACGCCCGTATACGGTCTTGTAGGTGGAGTTCTCTCCACGGCAACAGTAATCGAAGCTCACGAAGAGGTAGTAGTACTTGCCATGCTTGAAGATGAAGGGAGCCTCCACGGCGTTGGGGCCAGCCTCGATGATGTTCTGTCCCTCTTGGGTGAACTCAATCTTGTCGAGGGTGAACTCGCGGTCGACGCGGCGTGAGATGGTTACAGGCTTGCTCACTGGAGTTTGGAAATCCTTTTTGGAGAGCTTGATGAGCTGTATGCCGTCCCAAAATGAGCCGAACGTGAGGTAGGGGTTGCCGCGCTTGTCGACAATGAGGTTTGGGTCGATGGCGTTCCAGCAATCCTTACCCTTGTGCGAAGCGATAACCATGCCTCTGTCTTCCCACTTGAAGTCGGGCGACTTGGGGTCGAGGGTTTTGTTTACGGCCAGTCCTATGGCACTACCGTTTTTACCAAAAGTAGAGCATGAGTAGTAGAGATGCCACAAACCATTGTGATAGCTAATATCAGGTGCCCAGGTATGGCCTCGGTAACCCTGCACGGTGTCAATGGCCCATGCTGGTGTCTCGGGAAGTGCAGGTGCCTCGAAACGCCATTCTTCAAGGTCGGCACTCGACATGACGCCTACGTTCATACCTGTGGAGAAGATGTAGTAGCGTCCGTCCTCACCCAATGCGATGACGGGGTCGTGTACTCCTGGATTCTTCATGGGACGCGACATCCAGTCGGCTCTTCTCTTGTTAGCCTCTTTCTTTTGTGTGTCTGCTTGGGAATAGCCTGCAATGGCGCTTGAAAGCAATGCGCATAGAATAAATAGCTTCTTCATAATCGTGTTGTTTTCGTTTGTTGATGCAAATATATAATAAAATGTACAGATAATCACTTGTCTAAATAAAAAATCTCACACTCAACAATACAAGTTAACTTACAATGTCTTCGCTTAATCGATTTTTTGCACTAAATTTGTACATTGAAAAAGAATTAAGATGTATA
>JAFWYQ010000046.1 GCA_017517605.1 Bacteroidaceae bacterium | reverse complement strand
TTAAAATTGATAGTATGAAGCAACTTGTATTGGATTATATAAAGGAACATCCGGGACGTTCTTCCAAGGAAATTACGGAAGCAATGGAGGGGAAAATCAGTTTGGCAACGGTCAAACGAATCATCAATGAGCTGACGGGTAATTTCTATATATACGCGGAGGGTAAAGCACGAGCTACCCGGTATTACGTTTCGCCACTGTTTGCGCCTATTGATATGAACGAATATTATAGCAAAGAGGTGGATGAGCGAAAGGTACAGACGGGGTATAACTTTGAACTTATCCCGAATGTGTTGAATAAGGTGAACCTGTTTACAGAACAGGAGATGACTGAATTAAGTTCATTACAAGATAAGTTTGCAAAGAACTTTGCCTCTCTATCCGATGAACAAAAACATCGTGAAATGGAAAGGCTTGGTATTGATCTGAGTTGGAAATCGTCCCAGATAGAGGGAAACACCTATTCGTTGTTGGAAACTGAACGATTGCTGAAAGAGAAACAGACGGCTGCAGGTAAGACTAAAGAAGAGGCTATCATGCTGCTTAACCATAAGGATGCGCTGGACTTCATTGTGGACAATCCGGGTTATTTGCAACAGTTGACCATTTCCCGTATAGAGGACATACATAGCTTGTTGATAAAGGAATTGGGTGTTGATAGAAATATTCGCACTCGACGCGTTGGAATTACTGGTACCAATTATCGACCGATTGACAATGAATTTCAAATTCGTGAAGCATTACAACAGACATGCGACTTGGTGAATAGTAGAGCAAATGTGTTTGAAAAGGCACTCTATATATTGCTTCTGCTGTCCTATATACAGGCTTTCAATGACGGGAACAAACGTATTGCACGAATCACAAGTAATGCCATCCTGATAGCAAACGGGTATTGTCCTATCTCCTTCCGTACGGTAGATAGTATTGATTACAAGAAAGCAATGTTGCTTTTCTACGAACAGAATAATATTTCTGCATTCAAACAAATTTTCATCGAACAATTCCGCTTTGCTGTAGAGACTTATTTTTAATAATCAGATTAATGTAATGGATGTTGTAAGCGCAATGACTCTTAGCGCATTATAAATGCTTATGCTCAGACATCCGCGTTTCAAACACGGATGGACAGAGTTTCCTTGAGGCTTTGCTGAAAAATGCGGATGTAGTGAAGGCATGTATTGTGCATATAAGTCTTTTATACTATTAACTCCGTTCGCCTACCGTGTTAACTCGGTTCGCGAACGGAGTTATTACTGCTGAAGATTGGCATCTTATTTTTCCATCAGTTCACACCACAATCCTTCAAGATAGTCTTCGATTCTTTCTGGATTGCAATCATTAGGGTCAAACTTCTTATCGATACCATTCCAATTTAGTATCTCTTTTTCTTCGGCGGTTTTGCGTTTCTTTTGGTTGAGTTCGAGTAATTCCTGATATCCCCAAACACCTCCGCAATCATCGGGAGGGCAGGCTCCTTGTCCTTTTACAAAGGTTAAAGTACGTTCTTCATTTGGTTCATATTCACGAACACCTTTTAACCATACATCGTGTAACCAACTATCCCCAAAGTCGTATTCGTATTTGATGCGGTCACCCTTTTCTCGTAGCAGGTGGGATATCGCAAAATTGTTTGCATCGCAATATTGGATTCTGATTGGGAAGATTCCCATCTCTTTGATGTCGTAAAGTTCTGTGGTACTTTTGTAATAGACATTCTTATTTATGAAATGGTGAAGATGCGTACCATCCCAACCCATAGCTTCGTTGATGATGAACGAGAATGCTTCCAACGAAAGGTTTGAAGGAAGTTTGAGCTCACGCCAAATGGGAACAGGGGCATTGTTCAATTTGATACGTATATGATACTCTTTAGCTTCATCGCCGATAAAGGGACTTTCGGGCAGGGAAAATGGGTCGAAGTTGTCAAAAAACATTTCATCTTCATTATAATCTTCTCCGTTATTATGAAAAACAAGGTCCGACAGTCTGTTCATAATCTCTTCGGACGGTTCATAGCCGTCTATCTTCACCTCGTCCATTGATGGGATAGCCTCTTTTCCATTCTTTTGGCTATAGGCTTCCAGTTTATCCAAATCTATGCCCATGATAGTGGCCAGCCCCACCATGTCTTCAAAGCTACTGATGCCTAAATTGTCAAGCATCATTTGTATTTCTGTGGGTGAATTCTTGTACAGTTCATAAAATTCTTGGTTCATCCCTCCTTCTTGCTTGTTTTTCTTATTTCTTGCCATGTATTATGTATTTAAGTTTCTTAGTTCCTTAATTTCTCCTCCACAAATGCCTTGATGAATTGCATGGTGCCTTCGATGCCGAGGGTGGAGGAGTTGAGACAAAGATGGTAGGTGGAGGCATGTCCCCAAGTGCGTTCGCTGTAGTAGTTGTAGTACGATGCACGCTTGTGGTCGGCCTTTTGCATGAAGGCACGGGTTTGCTCTTCGGTCAATTCGGGGTGACGTTCGCGGATGCGGCTGATACGGTCGGCTTCGTCTGCGGTGATGAAGATGTTGATAACGCGTACCTCTTCGCGCAAGATGTAGTCGGCACAACGGCCAACGAAGATGCATGAGCCTTGTTCGGCCAGGTGGCGGATGACATCGCTCTGTATCTTGAAGAGGGCTTCGTCGCTCAAACAGTTGCCATACATGTTGTCGCCCATGAAGGGGATGACATCGAACAGGCGGGAGATAAAACCTTTTTCCTCGTCTTTTTGTTCGAAGATCTCTTTGCAGAAGCCGCTCTCTTTGGCGGCCATATCAATAAGGGTACGGTCGTAGATAGGGATGTTGAGTTCTTTGGCCAACAGTTGTCCGATAAGTTTTCCGCCACTACCGAGTTGACGGCCTATGTTGATGAAGTATTTTTCCATAATGCTTGTTTTTTAGGAGTTAGAGAAGTTAATGTGTCAATGTGCTAATGTGTCAATGTATAATGCCGCATGGTCATTGACATATTGGCACATTGTTCCATATTGGCATATTATATTTGTTTATTTTCATTCTTGAACAATTGAAATTGCTTATACAGCATCCATGCGGCCAACAGGGATGAGAGGGTGTCGCTGATGGGAGCTGCCATCCACACGCCTGTCTGTCCGAAGAATTGGGGTAACACCAACAGCAGTGGGATGAGGAAAAGCAGTTGGCGGGTAAGCGAGAGGAAGATGCTCTTCTTGGCCATACCGATGCTTTGGAAGAAGTTGACCGTCACCATCTGGAAACCTACGATAGGGAATGCAAGTACCAATAGCGACAGGCCATGGCCTGCTTGGCGGATGAGTTCGGCATCGGAGGTGAATGCATGGGCTATCAGTTCGGGGATGAATACTCCGGTGAGGAAAGTGCATGTGGTGACGATGGTTGCGGCATAGATAGTGAGGCGCATCACACGGCTGACACGGTCGAACTGGCGGGCACCGTAGTTGTATCCGGCAATGGGTTGCATACCCTGGTTCAAGCCCATCACAATCATTACAAAAAAGAATACCACGCGGTTGGCTATGCCGTAGGCTCCAATGGCAAGGTCGCCTCCGTGGTGCTGAAGGCTCTTGTTGATAATGATGACTACAAAGCAGGCACACAAGTTCATCAAGAAGGGGGAAAGGCCAATGGCCAATGAGTTGCTTACAATCTTGCGTTGGAGCTTGAAAGTGCCTTTCCTAAGGTGTATCAATTCGTTTTTGTTGGAGAATATCCTCAATTGCCAAGCCAGAGCAATGGTTTGGGCAAGTACGGTAGCTACGGCCGCTCCCTGTATACCCATGTCGAAGGTGTAGATGAAAAGGGGGTCGAGGATGGTGTTGATGAAGACCGTGCCGATGGTGGCATACATGGCCTTCTGGGGATGTCCTGCCGAACGTAGCATGGCATTGAGGCCAAGATACATGTGGGTAATGACGTTACCCAATAGGATGATGACCATGTAGTCACGTGCATAACTGATGGTGGCATCGCTGGCACCGAAGAAGTAGAGGATGGGGTTGATGAAGGCCAACATCAAGGCTCCGAAGATGACACCGATGATGGTGTTCAGTGTGATGACATTGCCCAGGATGTTCTGTGCCGTGGAGTAATCTTTCTGTCCGAGTTTGACAGAGAGTAGGGTGGAGGCTCCTACACCAACCATGGCTCCGAAGGCAGCTGAGAGGTTCATTACCGGAAATGTGATGGCCAAACCTGATATAGCCAATGCGCCTACGCCTTGTCCGATGAAGATGCTGTCTACCATGTTGTAGAGCGACGAGGCAGTCATGGCGATGATGGCAGGACCGGCGTATTGCATGAGCAATTTGCGTATGCTCTCTGTGCCCAACGAGGTGGGCGCTGCTTGTTGTTGCATATCTTTTTTACCTTAAATTTCTTTTATTACGTATTGTTATATACTTTTGTTGCTGCAAAGATACGGCAAATTTCATTTTTATACCTACATTTGCATCCGTAAAGTTGAATTATGGAGAAAAATATGGACAGACAACGTGTACTTGTGGGCATGAGTGGTGGTGTGGATAGCACGGCTACCTGCTTGATGTTGCTCGAGCAGGGCTATGAAGTGGTGGGAGTGACCATGCGTACATGGGACAATCCTGCTTCGTTTTCGACTCCAAATCAAGAGGAGCCTGACTATATCCTTGAGGCCCGTGCATTGGCTCATCGGTTGGGCATTGAGCACCATGTGGCTGATGAACGAGAGGATTTCCGACGGGTTATTGTGCAAAACTTCATCGACGAATATATGCAAGGACGCACGCCCAATCCGTGTGTGATGTGCAATCCACTCTTCAAATTTCGTGTCCTTGGCGAGTGGGCCGACCGTTTGGGATGTACCTACATGGCTACCGGTCACTATTCACGTTTGCAGACAATCGACGGATACACCTATATAATAATAGGTAATGACGCGAAGAAGGATCAGAGCTATTTCCTTTGGCGCTTGGGTCAAGAGGTACTTGGTCGCTTGATTTTTCCTTTGGGTGAATATACCAAAGGTGAAGTGCGGGCCTACTTGAAGGAGAAGGGATTCGAGGCCAAGTCGGCCGAAGGGGAGAGCATGGAGATATGTTTTATCGAGGGTGATTATCGTGATTTCCTCCGCCAACAGGTAGCTGATATAGATACACGTATCGGACAAGGCAAGTTTGTGGATGCCGAAGGCCATACGTTGGGTGCCCATCGCGGATTCCCTTATTACACTATCGGCCAGCGCAAGGGATTGGAGATTGCCTTGGGAAAGCCTGCGTATGTCATCAAACTGAATCCTCAGAAGAATACGGTGATGTTGGGCGATGCCGAGGAGTTGAAGGCTGAATATATGCTCACCGAATCGCCTCTGTGGGTGAATGGAGAGGAGGCCTTGCTAAGCGATGATCTTACCGTGCGCATCCGTTATCGTAGCCAACCCATCCCTTGTCGTGTGTATGCATTGGAGAATGGTCGGTTGTTGGTACATTTCCTAAGTGAGGCTTCGGCGGTAACACCCGGACAATCAGCTGTATTCTATATTGGCAACCGTGTGGTAGGCGGTGCGTTCATTGCCAATCAGAAGGGGGTGAACTATGTGGCACAAACGGTTTTAAAGTGAAGAACGAAGAGTGAAGAACGAAGAGTGAAGAACGAAGAATCCAATAGATACTAATGTTCAAGGTTCAAAGCACTTATTCGTAGCATGTCACTATTGGATTCTTCACTCTTCGTTCTTCACTCTTCACTTTCTTCATTCTTCGTTCTTCGTTCTTCACTCTTCACTTTCCTATAGCGTTCCTTTGGTCGAAGGCAACTCGTAGTGATAAATATCGCGTTGCACGGCCATCTTCAGTGCACGGGCAAGAGCCTTGAATATGCCTTCGATTTTGTGATGCTCGTTTTCTCCTTCAGCCTTGATGTTGAGATTCATGCGGGCGGCATCGCTGAACGACTTGAAGAAGTGGAGGAACATCTCTGTAGGCATTTCGCCAATCTTTTCGCGTTTGAACGAGGCATCCCATACGAGCCAGGCACGTCCGCCGAAGTCGAGTGCCACTTGGCAGAGGCAATCGTCCATGGGAAGGGTGTAGCCGTAACGTTCAATACCTCGCTTGTTGCCGAGTGCCTTGTAGATGCATTCGCCCAAGGCAATGGCCGTGTCTTCGATGGTGTGGTGCTCATCCACATGGAGGTCGCCTTTCACGGAGATTTCCAAGTTCATGCCTCCGTGTTTGCCTATCTGTTCAAGCATGTGGTCGAAGAATCCCAACCCTGTATTTATAGCACAAGTGCCGTTTCCGTCCAAGTCAAGGCGGATGTGGATGTCTGTCTCTTTGGTGGTACGGCGCACTTCGGCCGTACGTTCACCGGCAAAAAGGTATTCCGTCACTTTGTCCCAATCGGTGGTGGCCAAGGCGCAATAGGGGAGCAGCTCTTCAGATAATTGACTCTTGTCGTCTTGCAGATAGATGGCCATGCATCCAAGATTTCTGGCCAACTCGACGTCAGTTGCACGGTCACCAATGACGAAACATTCGGCGAGGTCGTACGCTCCATCCATATACTTTGTCAGCAAACCTGTGCGTGGCTTGCGTGTAGGAGCATTGTCGGCGGGGAAACTTCTGTCTATCAGAATATTGTCAAATGTCACCCCTTCGCCCTCCAAGGTACGCATCATCAGGTTGTGTGCTGGCCAGAAGGTGTCTTCGGGGAAGGCATCGGTACCCAAACCATCCTGATTGCTCACCATCACAAACTCGTAATCCAAGTTTTGACGGATAAAGCCAAGGTTCTTGATTACTTTGGGTACAAACTCCAGTTTCTCGAACGAGTCAATCTGCTCGTCTGCCGGCTCCTTGATGATGGTGCCGTCCCTATCTATGAATAATGCTTTTTTCACGTTAACGTTTAATTTGTCCGCAAGCTTATCAGCTTTGCAAACTTAGTTTGTAATTTTCAATTTTAACTTTTAATTTCGTTCAACCACTCTGTTGAGCAGGCATCGCTCGGCATTTGCCAATCGCCGCGCGGACTTAGTGACACACTTCCCACTTTTGGCCCGTCGGGCAAGCATGAGCGTTTGAATTGCTGGTTGAAGAAACGTCGGCAGAAGGTGGTGAGCCAATGACGGATGACCTCATCCGTATATTTGTCATCGAAGGCCTGTTGTGCGAGATAGAAGATTTTCTTCGGACGCGAACCGTAGCGGACGAAGTGGTAGAGGAAGAAGTCGTGCAACTCGTATGGCCCAACCAAATCTTCGGTCTTCTGCTTGATATTCCCTTGCTCGTCGGCCGGTATCAGCTCAGGACTTATGGGAGTATCCACAATGTCGTGCAGGATGTCGCCCGCCTCGTTGCCCAGCAATGCATTGTCGGCAATCCAGCAGACAATCTTCTGTATCAGTGTCTTAGGAACACTGGCATTCACTCCATACATCGACATGTGGTCGCCATTGTAGGTGGCCCATCCGAGAGCCAACTCGCTGAGGTCGCCTGTGCCGATGACCATGCCTCCCACTTGGTTGGCCACATCCATCAGTATCTGTGTGCGTTCGCGTGCTTGTCCGTTTTCGTAGGTCACATCGTGGTTGTCCACATCGTGTCCGATGTCGCTGAAGTGCTGTATGCAAGCCTCTTTGATGCTTATCTCGCGAATGGTCACACCCAAAGCCTTCATCAAGTCGATGGCATTGTGATAGGTGCGGTCGGTAGTGCCGAATCCTGGCATGGTGACACCGATAATCTCCTTGCGCGAGCGTCCTAATTGGTCGAATGCCTTGGCACAGACGAGCAACGCCAAGGTTGAATCCAACCCGCCGCTGATGCCTATCACCGCCGCTTTGCTATAGGTGTGCTCGATGCGTCGGCAAAGGGCCGTCACCTGTATGTTGAACACCTCGCGGCAATGCTCTGCCAACCGTTCTCCTTGCGGGATAAAGGGGTGGGGATTTATTGTGCGTGTCAGCTTGATGCGAAGGGGCTTAGGGGTAATGGTCACCTCTTCATAAGTAGGTAATTTGTTGTAAGTCAGATTGTCACAATAAGAGGATTGAATGCGCTCATGGCGTATATGTTCAATGTCTATATCGCTGATAACCAGTTGCGATTTCATGCTGAATCGTTCCCCTTCGGCCAACAACTGACCGTTTTCGTAGATGAAGCATCCTCCGCTATACACGACATCGGTGGTGGATTCGCCATATCCGCACGAAGCACTGACGTAGCCACACCGGTTGCGTGCTGACTCGCTCATAAGCATTGCCTTCATATACTCATGGTTGCCTACCAGCTCCCTATAAGATGTAGGGTTGAAGATGACATCGGCTCCAACCATGCAATGCAATGAAGCCATAGAGTAGGGACGGGTCATCGAATCACCCACTTCGATGGCAAAATTCAGTGCGGGAGTGTTGAACAGAAGATAGCTTCCGAAGGGTATGTTTTTTTCTCCTATCTGAAAAAACTTTTTCTCCAACGGGGAAGAAAAAAAGTGAAGGTTATCTGTCTTTGTACACTTGCTTACCAAGCCCCCGATTTCACCATTGTGAATCACTGCCGCCACATTGTATAGGCGACCATATTGCATGAGAGGCAGACCAACAATGGCAATCAGGTTCATTCCTCGGGTGTATTCGGCCAAGTCACCAAGGGCATTCAGAGCACTCCGTTGGAGGGTTTCCTGCAAAAAAAGGTTGCCACAGGTGTAACCCGTGATGCAAAGTTCGGGAAAAGTCACCACTTGCACCTGTTTTTCTTCTGCCTCTACAAGAAGGGCCTTGATTTGTTGCGTATTATACGTGCAATCGGCCACCCTGATTGTGGGTATGGCTGATGCCACTTTCGCGAATCCGTAATTCATATTCTTAGTCGATGTATGATTTAACAACGCAAAATTACGAAATATTCCCTATATATAATAAGGTATGTGAAGAATTAAATCTTAAAACATGTAAAAAAATACAGATTTTCTTGTCGGAATGTTTGGTGATTATAAAAATGATTGTATATTTGCACCGTGATTAAAATTGTAATCAGTACAAACCTGTAAATAGCAAAAATATGAATGCAGTTGAAAGATTGTCAGATTATGGAATCAAGCCCTCGGTGCAACGCATAGCCATCATGGAGTACCTGATGACGCATCGCACTCACCCTACGGCTGACGAGGTGTATATGGCACTCTGCGACTCCATTCCTACGTTGTCGAAGACTACCGTCTACAACACTTTGAAGCTCTTTGTCGACCAACAAGCGGCTCTGATGCTGACGATTGACGACAAACTTGTCCGCTTCGATGGCGACACATCGCTTCACTCACATTTCCTCTGTCGCAGGTGTGGAAGGGTGCACGACCTCCCTTATTCGGGCAAGAAACGCGAGGCACGCGAACTCCAGATTGAGGGTCACGCCGTAGAAGAGATTCACCACTATTACAAAGGAATTTGTAGAGAATGTAAAGAGAAAGAAAACTTAAATTAAGACTAAAATATTTATTAACTAACAAATTTAAAATAGAAAAATTATGAAAAAGTTCATTTGCTCAGTATGTGGTTATGTACACGAAGGTGATTCAGCTCCCGAAAAGTGTCCGTTGTGTAAAGTTGGTGCCGACAAGTTCACCCAGTTGGAAGAAGGCAAGATTGAGTTCGTTCAAGAACACGTTATCGGTGTAGCCAAGGGTTGCGACGATGAGATGATCAAGGACCTCAACGCTCACTTCATGGGCGAGTGCACCGAGGTAGGTATGTACTTGGCCATGAGCCGTCAGGCCGACCGCGAGGGTTATCCCGAAATTGCAGAGGCTTTCAAGCGCTATGCATGGGAAGAGGCTGAACATGCCGCTAAGTTTGCCGAACTCCTGGGTGATTGCGTATGGGATACCAAGACCAATCTCGAGAAGCGTATGAATGCAGAGTCAGGTGCATGTGCCGATAAGTATCGCATTGCCAAGCGTGCTAAGGAACTCAACCTCGATGCCATCCACGATACCGTTCACGAAATGTCTAAGGACGAGGCTCGTCACGGTAAGGGATTCGAAGGACTCTACAACCGCTACTTCAAGTAATCGACGATAGATTGTAAAGAAAAAGGAACGGAATAGTACATATTATTCCGTTCCTTTTTTCATCTTCTTACTAAAGTCCGTACCTTTACCCATTAAAGTTCATACCTTTATATAGTAAAATCCGTACCTTTATTGTGGATTGAATATCAATACTTTACAAAGTGATTCGGATTCACTTCGATTTATAAATATTTTTCGATAATTTCTTTTAATTGCGATAAGGGTGTCACACCACTTTGTCGCCAAAGCAATTTGCTTTTTTGGAAAAGCATCAGTGTGGGGATGGATTGTATGCGTTGCTTGCCGGCCAGCTCCTCGTGCTTGTCCACATCGATTTTGGCAATGCGCAACTTTTCCCCTTTCTCCTTCTTCAACTCTTCCAGTATCGGATGCATGGCTCGGCAAGGGCCGCACCAAGTGGCGTAGAAATCCACCAACACAGGTGTTTCCGACGCAATCAATTCTTCAAAACTTTCCATATTTTCGTTGTTAGAGTATTTATATAATACCAACAACGGAGTAGGGGAGATGGTTCAAAATAATAAAGGCACGGATTACGCGGATGTCACAGTTGAAGAAACAGATATATAGAATCTGTGATGAATAAAAACTGTGTTGTCCGGGTAATCCGTGCCTAATGACGAAATGGGGCTTTTATTCCTTATTTCTTGTTTTTGTATCTCTTGTTCAATCCGTCAATGATTTCGCCAGTGATGTTATAGGCGGGATTGCCATAAAGCAGGTTGTCAAATCCTGAATTGCTGAGGATGAAGTCGTATTGCTTGTCAGCATTGTAAATCTTGATGAAGTTGCCGATAGAATCGTGCAATTGCATGTTGTTCTTCTGGTTTTCAAGAGCCAGTTCTTCAGCCAATTTCACCTTCAACTCTTCCAACTCCTGAGCCTTTCTCATCAAGCGGTTGTATTCCTCTTCGGCACGGGCTCTTGTGAAGGCATTGTTTTCATACTTGTATTGGAAGTCCTGTTGCTCCTGCTCCAATTTCTTTCCTTTGTCATTCAAGGTAGCACGCACATTCTCTTCTTTCTTTACCATCTCTTCGCTCAAGTCGATGCAGAATTGGTAGTTTGCCAACAGTGAATCCACCTCTACGAATGCAATCTTCAATCCGCTGGTAGATCCTGCTTGTACAGGTGCAGCCACAGGGGCAGCAGCTTGTTTGTTTCCGTTACATTGTGCCATCATCAGGCCGAGTGCCAATGCCGCACATCCTTTCAAAATTGTTTTCTTGTTCATTTGTTTATTTATGTTTTTAATTGTTTTCTTTCTTTCAACTCATCAACCCTTCAACTCTTCAATTCATCAACCCTTTATCCTCTCCTTCACATTTATCTTCTTCGGTGCCCGAGCCTCCCGGTCTTGCGATTGCACACACCCGATGCCTCGTTGGCGCATGGCCTTACTACCGCTTACATGGGTGTTCGGAAAGCGTCCATTCTTCCTCAAAATGATTTTTATGGCTAATAATGCTATGCAAATAGCAACAATTAACACAGTTATTATGATAGTTTCAATCATTATTCTTATTTTTGCGGTGCAAATATACTCCTTTAATTAATAATGGAGAAATAAGAATGATGAAATTTAACTAAAACCTTAGAATTATATATGGAAATGAAAAATCTGAAACCCGTAGAAGTCTTCTCGTATTTCGACGAGATTTGTCAAGTACCCCGTCCCTCAAAGAAGGAGGAGAAAATCATAGCTTACCTTCGTCAGTTTGGTGAAAAGCATCAGTTGGAAACGCTTGTCGACGAGGCTGGCAATGTTCTTATCAAGAAACCTGCCACTGCCGGTATGGAGGGGCATAAGACCGTTGTCCTTCAGGCGCATATCGACATGGTATGCGAGAAGAACAAGGATGTGGAGCACAACTTCGACACCGACCCTATCGAGACCTATATCGATGGCGAATGGCTTCGTGCCCGTGGCACTACATTGGGTGCCGATAATGGTATCGGAGTAGCTGCCGCCTTGGCCGTATTGGCCTCGGATAGCATCGAACACGGCCCGCTTGAGTGCCTCTTTACCGTGGATGAAGAGACTGGCCTTACCGGTGCCTTTGCTCTTCAGAGCGGATTCATGAATGGCGATGTGCTGCTCAATCTCGATAGTGAGGACGAAGGCGAAATATTCATCGGTTGTGCCGGTGGATGCCGCACCAATGCCACCTTTGATTACCAACCCGTGGCTGTACCTGAGGGGTATTTCTATTTCAGTGTCGAACTGAATGGCTTGACAGGCGGACATAGTGGTGACGACATCAACAAGGGCTTTGCCAATGCCAACAAGTTGCTCAACCGCTTCCTGCTCCAGGCCTTCAACAAGTACGACCTCTACCTGTGCGAAATCAGTGGCGGAAACCTCCACAACGCCATTCCTCGCGAAGCCCGTGCCGTGTGTGCACTCCCCAGCAAGCACAAGGAGGATGTCCGCATCGACCTCAACATCTTTGCCTCTGAAGTCGAAGCCGAATACAGTGTCACCGAACCCAATATGCGCTTTGTCCTTCAAAGTTGCGACCCTGTGCCTATGGCTATCGACAAGGATACCACCTTGCGTCTTCTCCGTGCCGTTCATGCCGTGGCTAACGGAGTCTTTATGATGAGTCAGGATATGCCCGGCTTGGTCGAGACCTCCAGCAACTTGGCCTCTATCAAGATGATTGGGGATAACCAGATACTGATTGGTAGCAGCCAGCGTAGCAGCACCCTCTCATCGCGCAAGGACATGGCCGAAACCGTACAGGCAGCCTTTGAACTGGCCGGTGCAAGTGTAGATGTTGGCGATGGCTACCCAGGATGGAAACCCAATCCGCAATCACCCCTGTTGGCCGTGGCTATCGACTCTTACAAGCGTCTCTTCGGAGTAGAACCTAAGGTAAAGGCCATCCATGCAGGCCTCGAGTGCGGACTTTTCTTGGAGAAGTATCCTTCGCTCGACATGATCTCCTTCGGTCCCACCTTGCGTGGTGTGCATTCCCCCGACGAGCGTATGCACATCCCTTCGGTTGAGCGATGGTGGATTCACCTGTTGGATATGCTGAAGAATATTTAATATATATAAGAAAGGTATAATAATTCCCGTTTTTTATCAACTTATTTGGAAAGAATGTGTATATTTGCATCGGATTTGCATTATTCTCTTCGGAGAGTAATGCAAATCCGTTACAATGTTTCTGACAGACAGCCAGTTACGTTGGGTAAGTAAAAACGATTAATAATAAAGTATAACAACATATTAAGTTAAAAATTACAACTATGAGAGTCGTTATTTTGGATGACTACGCCCTTGTGTCACGTTGGGCCGCCAATTATGTGGCAGAGAAAATCAATCAGAAGAACCCCACCGCCGCCAAACCTTTTGTGTTGGGATGCCCCACAGGTTCCTCTCCTCTGGGAATGTATAAGGAGTTGATTCGTCTCAACAAGGAGGGTAAGGTCTCCTTCAAGCATGTCATCACCTTCAATATGGACGAGTACGTAGGTCTTGCCGAGGAGCACCCCGAGAGCTATCACTCTTTCATGTGGAACAATTTCTTCAACCACATCGACATCGACCCCGACAATGTCCATATCCTCAACGGCAATGCCCCCGACCTCATGGCCGAATGTGCCAAGTACGAACGTCAGATCGAGGCTGCCGGTGGTATCGACCTCTTCTTGGGTGGTGTAGGTCCCGATGGTCACATCGCCTTCAACGAACCCGGTTCATCCCTTTCGTCAAAGACCCGCATCAAGACCCTCACAACCGACACCATCATTGCCAACAGCCGTTTCTTCGACGACGATATGTCCCAAGTGCCCAAGCAGGCCCTCACCGTGGGTGTAGGTACCGTCATGGCCGCTCAGGAGGTACTCCTTATCTCATGCGGCCACAACAAGGCTCGTGCTCTCAAACACGCTATTGAGGAGAGCATCAACCACATGTGGACCGTCAGTGCCCTGCAGATGCACCCCCACGGCATCATCGTGTGCGACGAACCCGCTTGCGACGAAATCAAGGTTGGCACCTACAAGTACTTCAAGGACAAGGAGAAACTCGAAGGACTGGTGGACCGCTACTTGTAATGGAGGCCTATCTGATAGAATTAGATTTTGGAGATAAAGAAAATAGTAACAATTAAATAATCACGTGATAGAAATGATTAAACGATGTCTTACAGCGTTTGTCTGCATGGTCATGGTATGGGCATTCTCCCTGCCCGTCAATGCACAGATGTCAGACGATGCTGTGATAGCCTATGTAAAGAATGGAATGGCCAGCGGTAAGTCTCAGAACGAGATGGTTAAAGAACTCGCAGCTCGTGGAGTAACCCGTACGCAGGCTGAGCGTTTGAAGGAACGTTTGGAAAAGGAACAATCGGGTAGAACCGAAGCTGTACGTACAGTAGGTACACAAGAATACGAACGACGTACTAATGCTGGATTAGCCGAAGTGGAAGCAGGAAGTATCGATATGGTGGCTACCGAAATTGCCAATCCCGAAGATATCTCTACAGGTGCGGCTGCACGTATGGTTTTTGGTCGCAACATCTTTACTAACCGCAACCTCACCTTTGCTCCCAGCATGAATATTCCCACCCCCGAGAATTACAAACTCGGTCCTGGCGATGAGGTGATTATCGACATTTGGGGAACCAATCAGGCAACCATCCGTCAAACTATCTCTCCCGAGGGAACTATCAATGTGCAGGATATAGGTTTGGTCAATTTGAATGGAATGACCATCAAAGAGGCCGATGCCTACATGCGCCGTCGTTTGGGACAGATTTATTCTGTATATGGCGAGGATGCCGCTTCTGAAATCAAGGTGACATTGGGAAATATCCGCACCATTCAAGTGAATATGATGGGCGAAGTGGCTGTGCCCGGTACCTATTATCTCTCTTCTTTCTCCAATATCTACCACGCCTTGCATCGTGCCGGTGGTGTCAGCAATTTGGGCTCTTTGCGCGAGATTCATTTGATGCGAAATGGAAAGAAGATTTCAACCATTGACATTTATGAGTTTATCCTGAAAGGAAAATCTTTCGAGGATATCACCTTGGAAGAGGGCGACATCATCATTGTTCCCACCTACAAGGCACTGGTTGATATTTCTGGTAATGTCAAGCGCCCTATGTTCTATGAATTGAAGGAGGGTGAGACCATAAACAGTTTGTTGGATTACGCCGGTGGTTTTTCCGTAGATGCCTACAAGAATAACTTGCGCTTGATTCGTCAGAATGGTCGCGAATATAAGGTGTTTACAATCAACCAGCCCGACTATGCCTCATTTACTTTGATGGATGGTGATGCCCTCACTGTGGGTGCCATGCTCGATCGCTTCGAAAATCGTATAGAGATTAAGGGTGCCGTATATCGTCCTGGTGTATATGAATTGGGTAACGAAATTTCTACTGTTCGTCAGTTGGTGGAGAAGGCTGAAGGAATCAAGGGCGATGCTTTTACCAATCGTGCCTTGTTGCAACGCGAGAAAGAGGATTTGACCCTCGAGACTCAGGCTCTTGACATCGCTTCCATCTTGAATGGTTCTGTTCCCGATGTCCCCCTTCGCAAGAACGACATCCTCTATATTGCCAGCATCCACGATTTGCAGGATTTGGGTCATATCACCGTTAGCGGCCAAGTTGCCAAGCCCGGTAATTATGTCTTTTCTCAGAATACAACGTTGGAAGACATCATTATGCAGGCGGGAGGTTTGTTAGAATCAGCTTCGTCGGTTCGCGTAGACATTGCTCGTCGCGTAAAGAATCCGACAAGTTTGGAAGAGACCGATACTCTAAGCCATGTATACACATTCAGTTTGAAGGATGGATTTGTTATCGACGGCGAACCCAACTTCGTACTTGAGCCTTACGACCAGGTTGTTGTACGTCGAAGCCCTGGTTACCAAGTACAGACATCCGTATCAGTGACAGGTGAGGTGCTCTTCGCAGGTAATTATGTATTGTCTAATGTCAACGAGCGCATTTCTGATGTAATTGCCAAAGCTGGTGGTGTGCTGAAGAATGCCTTTGTCAAAGGTGCTCGTTTGAGTCGTGTTATTTCAACTGAAGATAGAATGCGTATGCGTGCCACCCTCCAAATGATGGATAATGCAAAGGACAGCATCGATGTCTCTGAATTGGATTTCGGTAATCGTTATTATGTAGGTATTGATTTGGAAGAAGCCTTGGCAAATCCTGGTGGCGATGCTGACATCGTGCTTCAGCCTGGTGATCAGATTTATGTTCCTGAATACCAAGGCACAGTGAAAATCTCAGGTTCTGTTCTTTACCCCAATTCGGTTACATATCATAAGAATATGCGTGTGAAGGACTATATCGAAATGGCTGGTGGCTATGGCTTCGAGGCCAAGAAGAAACGTGCGTTTATTGTGTATATGAACGGAACGGTGGCAAAGGCCAAGAAATACAGCAAGAAATTGGTCGAACCCGGATGCGAGATTATTATACCTCAAAAGCGTAAGAATCCATCTAACTTGCAGGATATCTTGGCTATCAGTACCACTTCTGCATCGCTTGCTACTATGATTGCTACAGTGGGTAATATCATCACTAAATAACACGAATTATGACAGAGACAAATTATAATGCTCCTCAAATGAATTTTCAGGAGGAAGAGTCTGAAATCGACATCATGGAGCTTGTTACCAAGTTGTGGAAGCGCCGTAAGATGATTGTCAAATGGTGTATCGGTGGAGCCATTGTAGGACTGATAGTAGGTTTCAGTCTTCCCAAAACCTACGAGTCTTCCGTTGTGTTGGCACCGGAGACGGACCAGAAGGTCGGTTCGGGTGTCAGTTCCATCGCCTCAATGATGGGCGTCAATTTGGATAACAGTGTCGATGCCATCAACTTCCAGATGTTCCCCGATGTGGTGGCCTCCACACCCTTTATCTTCGACCTGTTTGATCTGCCGGTCCAGTTCGAGCGTAACGACAGTGTGATTAACACCACGTTGATAGATTATATGCTCGAATACCAGAAATCACCTTGGTGGAGTGTTATTCTCAGTGCACCGGGTAAAGCCATCGGTTGGGCTCTCTCTCTCTTTGCTGAAGAGGAAGAAGAGGGTGGCGATGGAACACTCAACCCCTTGAATCTGCCTAAGAAAGAGCGTGCGGTCGTTAAATATTTTGCCGAGAACATCATGGTCAATGTCGACAGGAAGACCGGTAAAACCGATATGTCGCTCGAAATGCAGGATCCCTTGGTGGTAGCGGCAGTTATGAATCAGGTGGTCGAGAACCTCAAGGGTTATATGTCCGATTACCGCACCTCCAAGGCTCGGCAGGATGTAGAGAATCTCACCGAAATCTGCAACCAGCGCAAGGAGGACTATTACAAGATTCAGCAGATTTATGCCCAGTACGTCGATGCCAACAAGAACGTGATTCTGCAAAGTGCCCAAGCCGAACGCGAACGTCTGCAGCAGGAAATGAACTTGGCTTATCAGGTCTATTCACAAGTTGCCACCCAATTGGAAGCTGCTCGTATCAAAGAGCAACAGGCCAAGCCCGTAGTGGCAGTCATCCAACCTGTTGTCATTCCCCTTCGTCACGTAGCACCCAGCAAGGCCAAGATGCTCATCATATTCACCTTCTTGGCTGGCTGTATCTCTGCAGGTTGGGTACTCTTCGGAGAAGACTATCTCCAACAAGTGAAAGAAAAGTTCAAAGAATAAAAAAAAAAGGCCGATGATTCGGCCTTTTTTTGCTATAGTTGTTTGCTATAGCCATCGCCAGCAGCCATAGCATAGAAATCTATCGGCTTTAACTCTTAGGCTCTTTAGAGCCGATAACTCCTCTAACTCCTAAAAAAACATCCTTGCCTTCGCAAAAAAAAATCCCGTTTTTTTGGTCAAGTAAAAAAATCTTTCTAATTTTGCATAACAAATAGCAATTTTCATTCATGTATTCGGCTGTCAAAGACTGATGAAAGCATGAGAAAATCAGCTGAGAGTATGGGTCAGAAAAATAGTAAATTTTCAGATTTGTCTACTCATTATATTGGTAAATTCTTATAAGTCATTATTTTATATAAATAGTGACGAGGCGAGAAAATACGCTGATGGCAAAATCCTCTTCTCTTTCAATGTCTGCTGATGCGGTGGTCGAACAGCGCATCTCCACATGGAAAAACAGCCACATTGTCCGTTGGTATGTGCTCACTTTACCCGGTACTCATCGCAACAGGGCCACAGAATTGCAAACCGAAGTGGCACGTCGGGCAGCAGAGGGTGAACCCATTTTCGAGTTTTTTGCCCCCACCTACACCAAGGTACACACCGTTCGTGGTCACGAAGAGAATATTCGTCGTCCCCTTCTGTTCAATTACGTCTTTATCCATGCTTCCGAGTCCGAAATCAAGCGGATGAAGCAACGTTTGCCGGCCTACAACTTTTTGCCCCGTATGCGTGGAGGTGAACAGAATAGCTTCCCTTACCTCACCGATGCCGATATGCAGAATTTCCGCTGGGTGGCTCAAGCCTACGAAGACCGCTTGCCTGCATACGTGCCCGATGTCACACGCCTTGTCAAGGGCGACCGCATCCGCATCCTCGAGGGACCTTTCAGTGGGGTAGAGGCCACCTTGGTCAGCAGCGTCGGCAGTAGCGACAAAGAGATTGTCGTGCAAATCGATGATTGGCTTTGGGTCCCTCTGTTGCATGTTGCTCCCGGTCAATACGAAGTGGTGCAGCTCAACAGCAGTGCCAAACACGAATATTTCCATTTCGATAACGATAAGTTCCGTCAAGGTCTACACCAGGCCATGAGTCGTCACCTCACTGGTCAACCGCTCACCGAGGCCGATACCCGGTTAGCCACCGAAGCCCTGTTGGCATTCCGCAACCTACAGGTCGATACCGATGTCATGCGTTGCAAACAATATGCCTACCTTCTGACCATCCACACCCTCCTGCACAACGAAGCCGAGCGCACCGAACAGATTCACATCATCCGCTCCTTCCTCCCCCTGGTCAAGGCCGAGCAGTCACGCGCCCTGTTGCACGTAACCCTTTACGGATGTACCGACGACCACCTCGATTACGAAGCCGCTCACACCCTTATCACCCCCTGGATGTCCGAGGCGAATCCTAAAAAGAGTAAACGCCAACTTATCGGACAACTCCGCGATTACGACCGCTGGCTCGGACATTCAAAGTGAGATAAACAGCCCCCCTTGCCTTACCCTAATATGTAAAGGAATAATAATTGGAGTAATAACTTTTAATTTTTAATTCGAAGTTTGCACATCTAAAATCTTTTGTTCTTATGTTCTTTTGTCGAAAAAAGAAAAACATAGAACGAAGTGAAGAATCTGTAAACGTCAGCATTACTATTGGCCTTTATCTCCCCAAGGAGCGAAGCGATATCTCCCTGTATCTCCATTTATCTCCTTAATACGAGGTCCAAAGTTCAACGCCGCAGGCATCTCAACGCAGCCCTGCTGCCATCAACCGTAGCAAAGCAACATTTCAACCAATTAACTATATAAAACAATGCGTGTCGTTATTCTAAATGACTACGCCCTCGTATCACGTTGGGCAGCCAATTACGTAGCTGAGAAAATCAACGAGAAGCAACCCACAGCCACCAATCCTTTTGTATTGGGCTGTCCCACCGGTTCCTCTCCATTAGGTATGTACAAGGAACTTATCCGCTTGAACAAGGAGGGTAAGGTATCCTTCAAGCATGTCATCACCTTCAATATGGACGAGTATGTCGGTCTTCCCGAGGATCACC
>JAFWYQ010000045.1 GCA_017517605.1 Bacteroidaceae bacterium | reverse complement strand
TCGTTCTTCGTTCTTCGTTCTTCACTCTTCACTTTCTTCCCACTGGATGTAGAGAAGAATCAGTTGGTGAAGGCCGAATGCCTTCATATCCTTGTGGTAGATGACATCGATGCAGAGGTCCAACAAGTCCTTGCAATCAGATTCTTGTGCTGCGATGAGTGAACGGATGTTGAGGCGGAGTTTTTCCAACACACTCTCGTCCACAATGCCGTTGCTATCAATCAAGTGTTGGAAAAGAGCATATTTCTCGATGGTGCTCAGGTGTTCCTCTGTGACCTGTATGCTACGTGTCCCCGTGGGGTTTGCTTGAATGGTGTACATATCGTTATGTTTATATTTCAATTATTTCATTTTATGCTCACATGATGTCTCTGTCATTCTGAGCTTTAGCGAAGAATCTATGAGCGTCCACCGTAGGGGCAGACCTATGTGTCTGCCCGAATGTCCTGTGTCACCACATATCTGAGCGGACACACAGGTCTGCCCCTACAGTGGACGTTTACAGATTCTTCACTCCGTTCAGAATGACAGAGACTGCTATGAACTTATAAACGGAGTCCTTTCAATTCCTGTTGTCTCCTTAAATTTTAGGTTACAAAGGTAATGCAAAGCGTTTGGAGGACAAAATAAATTGGCATTTTTTTCGTTATTAAGGCTAAAAACGGATTATGCATAAAATGTTTCACAAGCTATATTCACTCTTTTTTTGCCTGTTGACGGGCATCTTTTCCATCGGTTTGGTGGCGTGTGACGATGAGGAGTCTTACACCACCTCCCCCTTGGCATTGCTCTCTTTTTCGACCGACACGGTGCGGTTCGATACCATCTTCACCACCATTGGCTCCACTACCCAACTATTCAAGGTCTATAACCGTGGTGATGAGCCTCTGATGCTTCCCTCCATCCGCTTGGCAAGTGGGGGAGAATCGGGCTTTCGTGTGAATGTAGATGGCATGAGCGACACGGAGTTCACCGATGTGGAGGTGCGCGATGGCGATAGCCTTTATGTCTTTGTGGAGGTCACCGTTGACCCTCGCGACGAGGACAATCCTTTTCTGCTTCGCGACTCCCTTCAATTCCTTTTGCAGAGCGGTGTTTGCCAACAGGTGCAACTGGAGGCTTACGGGCAGGATATGATTGTGCTTCGCGGTACCATTTTCTCCACGGATACCACCCTCACGGGCGAGCGTCCTTACGTGGTGTATGATAGCTTGGTGGTGGATAACAACGCCACCCTTAGCCTTACCGAAGGGGTGCGTCTGCACTTCCATAGCGGAGCCTTCATGCGTGTGCACGGCACCTTGAAGGCCGAAGGCTCGGTGGAGCGTCCTATTGTCTTCCGTGGCGACAGGTTGGACAATCTGTTCGATTACCTCCCTTACGACAGGTTGGACAACCAATGGGGAGGCATTACATTGAGTGCTTCCAGCTATGATAACTACTTGAACCATGTGGATATACATAGTGGAGGATGGGGCATCCAATGCGACTCTTCCGCTTCGGATAGAAATAAATTGACGATTGAGAACTCCGTTATCCACAATGTGGCGGGCAATGCCCTCAGTGCCATCAACGGACGCATTTGGGTGGGCAACTCCGAATTGACCAATGCCGGTAGTCATTGCCTCAAAGTGCGTGGTGGCGATGTGCAGGTGGTGCACTCCACGCTTGCCAACTTCTACCCGTGGGCTTACCGTGGTGCGGCCCTTAGCTTGAGCAATGAACTTTGTCCGCTCACCCGTGCCGATTTCCGTAGTAGCATCGTCACTGGCTATTCGTCCAACGAACTGATGCTTGTGCGCGACAAGGTGGTAGATACACTTGCCTTCAACTACCGTTTCTCGCATTGCCTCTTGAACATCCCTGTGGATAGCATCGGAGCAGACACCCTTTCCGATGGACGCTACTATCGTGTCCGCATCGACTCTGTAGAGCACGAGGTAAGCCGTATCACCAACTTCCCCCTTATCGACACCGACATCTTCTACTACGATTTCTCCCTCGACTCCCTCTCTGGGGCCGTTGGTGCAGGTAATCCCGAAGATGCCCTCAACCTCTATCCCTTTGACCGCCTTGGACGCATCCGTTCAGAGGATGAAGCACCCGATGCAGGGGCACGGGAGTTGTAAAAAAAGTAAAAAGGCGAATGCTTTTGCGGTTAATTGCATTTTTTTTATGGGGATAAAATGAATCAAATATTGAATACAATCCTGATTATCCACCAAAGGAAGAATAGGGCCACATACGTAAGTAAGACCTTTCTGCAATATAAGATTCTATTCAATTTGTCGAAAACTCCGTTGAAGTTGTACCATTTTCCCATTACGGCTAAGAGTGCATAAGGAAGAGAAATCAAGAGAAAAGGGTTCAGACAGAGAGCATCAAAGAATCTACCGTTTAAAATGGCGTGTAGGAATCGCTGGATTCCACAGGATGGGCAATATGTACCAGTAATTAACCACCACGGACATTTGGGAACCCAGATAGAATTCTCTGGTACTACATAATAATAAATAATACCGATGGATAGTACGACCATCGGTATTATTATGCGGATAAGATTTATATGCATTATTGTTGCACTGCGCCTATAAACACTGCCAACACAAGTACGATGATGTACAATGCGATACCTATTCCTGCAATCACAGCTCCCCAAATAGAAAATTTCTTTGCGTCTTTCGAGGCTTTCAAGGCTTCTTCATGACGTCCTTGGTACCAAAGTTTTTCTACTGAGGAGGATTTTACGATTGCTACAATTCCCAAAGGAAGGCAACACAAAACTGTACACAAAATCGCCCACACAAGATTGGTGTCAGGGCAAATGCTTTTTTGTTCGTTTGTTTCCATTTGTTTCAATATCTTTCTTGCCTCCCAGTTCCTCTAAGGCTATTTCTGAATGTAGGAGGCGTGAAACTGTATGCCGAAAGACATAACGCCTCTTTTTTCTAACAATGTATTTGAACCGAATCTCTCCAATACGCGGCAAATGTATGAAATATAAAATAGAATGAAGAATAAATCATAAATTATTTTGCGAATCGATGAAAATTAGTTCTATCCGCCTCTTCTTCTGTTTGTCAATGGCCTTATAGCGTTTCTTTCATCCCCCTTTCGTTATTCTTCCGTAAAAGATGTGCGAAAGATGAAAAGTGCAGTGCGGCACTACACAAAAGTGCAGTGCGGCACTATACAATTGTGCAGTGCGGCACTGCACTATACAACAATGACGAAGGGGGGATGAAGGAATAACGAAAGAGGGACAGGCGGATGGGTAAAGGTGAAAAGATGGTGTTCCCTTTGTATTCTTTGTGAAAGGATGATATGAGAGTGATTTCCGAAAAAGTTATAACATTTTTGGATTTAATTCCGAAAAAGTTATAACATTTTTGGAAAACTGGAGATAAACTATTATTTTTGCAGCTGAAAAATGAATTAGTGTATGATACTGCGAAGTCTTGAAAAGGATGTCTTATCTTTGTTGGGTAGTCGGAAGGCTATCCTCATCATGGGTGCCCGTCAGGTTGGTAAATCTACATTGCTCAATCAAATGTTGGGCGATAGACGGGATGTGCTATGGATGAATGGCGATGAACCCGATATTCAGAATCTGTTTCGTGAAATGACATCAACTCGTATAAGGGCAATATTAGGACAGAATAAGTTGCTTGTGGTGGATGAGGCTCAACGTATCCCAGATGTTGGATTGCGTCTTAAACTTGTTACAAACCAAATACCTGAGGTGCAAGTGATTGCCACGGGTAGCAGTTCTTTTGAATTGGCCAATAAAGTAAACGAGTCTTTGACTGGACGTAAGCGTGAATTCAAGATGTTTCCTTTAACTTTTAAGGAAATGGTGAATCATTCTAATTTTATGGAAGAAGTGCGTATGATTCCTCATCGTATGATTTATGGCTATTATCCCGAAGTGGTGAATAGTATAGGGGGTGAACGAGTTGTATTGAAAGAATTGTCGGATAGTTATTTGTATAAAGATATACTTTCACTTGAGAGTATTAATAAGCCAGATAAAATGATACGTCTTCTGAAAGCATTGGCCTTGCAAATAGGTAGTCAGGTCTCATATAACGAAATAGGTAATCTCGTGGGGCTTGATTCAAAAACTGTAGAGCGCTATGTGGATATTTTGGAGAAATCATTTATTGTTTTTCGCCTTGTCAGTTATTCGCGTAATCATCGAAACGAATTGAAAGCCAGTCGGAAATTGTATTTTTGGGATTTAGGTATTCGTAATGCGGTTATTGGTAATCTTTCACAGATAGAAAATCGTACGGATGTAGGAGAATTATGGGAGAATTATGCCATTGCCGAACGTATGAAAAAGATTACTTATGCTAATAGTTTTGCCCAATCTTATTTTTGGCGTACTCGCCAACAGCACGAAATTGATTACCTTGAAGAGGTTGATGGACAATTGTCGGCATTTGAATTCAAGTGGAATGATCGTAAAGCGAATGTGAAATGTCCCGAAAGTTTCAGAACAGCCTATCCTTATGCTTCGTTTAAAGTTATCACTCCTAATAATATAGAGGAATTCCTATTATGAAAACAATCCTGCTTGCCGTTGGGCGGACGGTAGAACCTTATTATATAGCCGCCATCAAGGAGTATGTGGAGCGCACGAAGCACTACATACCGTTTGACGTGGAGATAATCCCTGAGTTGAAGAATACGAAGAACCTCACGGCTGAACAACAGAAGGAGAAGGAGGCCGACTTGATACTGAAGGCTCTCGGGCCAGGCGATACGGTGGTGTTGCTCGACGAGCATGGAAGGGAGTTCCGCTCGGTGGAGTTTGCCACATGGATGGAGCGGAAACTCTCGGCTACGGGCAAGCGCTTGGTCTTCATCATCGGTGGTCCTTATGGATTCTCCGAGCGTGTCTATCAGGCGGCATCGGAGAAGATTTCGCTCTCCAAAATGACCTTCTCGCACCAGATGATCCGCATGGTTTTTGTGGAGCAGGTCTATCGTGCCATGACGATTTTGAGGGGCGAGCCTTATCATCACGAGTGAGATTGACTTCAGGTGGGTTCTATAAAATCCCACAGATTATTAACGATGGTGAGTACTTTAATCTTTTTGCCGTTAAATCGGCTTTATCCGGTTCTTTTTGCCACTCATATCGGTCGTGTAGCCCGCTACACTTCCTCTGTGACTGACAAAAATATCTCGGCTAAACTCCGATTTTCCGACAAAGCGAATTTATAGAACCCACCTTCAATGACTATATGAGGTTACCTTAACCTTGGGATGAACCTGCCTCAGTCGGCCAGCGAAGCAAGAACAGATGGCCAGTGATGTCTGTTAACAAATGGAGTGATTCTTGTCAGAGCCTGTTTGAATTGACAAAAAGACAAAGAAATATCCCTCTTTGCTTACATAATTTGAATATTTCTGCAAAAAATATCGCGATTTTGTTTGCTGATTGCAAGAAATGACTTACCTTTGCAGCCGTTATCAAAAAATAAAGAGAAAAGATATGCTGAATACGAACATTGCACGAATTAGCAACCTATTGGTGGTGGTCAACGTCGTGGTGGAAACACCAAGAGCGTGAGAAAGGCGTGTATATGTATGTGAATCAGTAAAAAAGATAAATCGAATAGCCTTTCTCACTTGTTGAGGGAGGCTTTTTGAATTAAACGGTTCAAGGTTCAAAGTGTAAAGTTTAAAATGAATAAATGCTTTGGATTGAACTTTGAACCTTGAACTTTGAACAAAAATAAAGAAAAGCGGATTATGAAAATACAGTTACGAAGCTCGTTCAGCACACAAGGCCGACGGATGGCCGGAGCACGTGCCCTTTGGGTGGCCAACGGTATGAAGCGCGAAATGATAGGTAAGCCCATCATCGCTATTGTCAATTCGTTTACCCAATTTGTACCTGGCCATACGCATCTGCACGAAATCGGCCAGCAGGTGAAGGCTGAGATTGAGAAGCTCGGGTGCTTTGCCGCCGAGTTCAACACAATAGCCATCGACGACGGTATAGCGATGGGGCACGATGGTATGCTCTATTCCCTTCCGAGCCGCGACATCATTGCCGATTCGGTGGAGTATATGGTGAATGCCCACAAGGCCGATGCCATGGTGTGCATCTCGAATTGCGACAAGATTACGCCGGGTATGCTGATGGCTTCGATGCGATTGAACATCCCCACCGTCTTTGTGTCGGGAGGGCCGATGGAAGCGGGTGAATGGAAAGGCCAGCACCTCGACTTGATTGATGCCATGATCAAGAGCGCCGATGCCAGCGTGAGCGACGAGGATGTGGCTCAGATAGAGAACCATGCTTGTCCGGGATGCGGATGCTGTTCGGGTATGTTCACGGCCAACTCGATGAACTGCTTGAACGAAGCCATCGGTTTGGCTTTGCCGGGTAACGGCACTATCCTTGCTACACACGAAAACCGTACGCAACTCTTCAAGGATGCTGCGGCCCTTATCGTGAAGAATGCCTACAAGTATTACGAAGAGGGTGACGAGAGCGTACTCCCGAAGAGCATTGCCACACGCGAGGCATTCCTCAATGCCATGACGTTGGACATCGCTATGGGTGGCTCTACCAATACGGTGCTTCACTTGTTGGCCATTGCCAACGAGGCGGGTGTGAATTTCACGATGGACGACATCGACATGCTTTCGCGCCGGGTGCCTTGTCTCTGTAAGGTGGCTCCCAATACACAGAAATACCACATTCAGGACGTAAACCGTGCAGGTGGTATCCTCAACATCCTGGCCGAGTTGGCCAAGGGTGGTCTGCTCGACACATCGGTGTGCCGTGTGGATGGAATGACCCTCGACGAAGCAATCCATAAATATAATATAAATAAGGTAGGGGAGGTGGACGCCGATGCCAAGCGCATCTACTATAGTGCACCTGCCAACAAGTTCAATATCAAACTTGGTTCGCAAGCCACTTATTATAAGGAACTCGATACTGACCGTGCCAATGGTTGCATCCGCGACCTTGAACATGCTTATTCGAAGGATGGCGGCTTGGCCGTGTTGAAGGGAAACATCGCTCAGGACGGTTGTGTAGTGAAGACCGCCGGCGTGGATGAAAGCATCTGGAAGTTCTCAGGCCCTGCCAAGGTGTTCGATTCGCAGGAGGCTGCTTGCGATGGCATCCTTGGTGGCAAGGTGGTGAGTGGCGATGTGGTGGTCATCACGCACGAAGGACCCAAGGGAGGACCCGGTATGCAGGAGATGCTCTATCCGACCTCATACATCAAGAGCAAGCACTTGGGCAAGGAGTGTGCCCTCATTACCGACGGACGCTTTTCGGGCGGTACTTCGGGATTGAGCATCGGACACATCTCACCAGAGGCTGCTGCTGGTGGAAACATCGGCAAGTTGGTGGATGGCGACATTATCGAGATTGACATCCCCAACCGCACCATCAACGTGAAATTGACAGACGAAGAACTGGCCGCCCGCCCAATGACTCCCGTCACCCGCAACCGTGTGGTAAGCAAGAGCCTTCGTGCATACGCAAGCATGGTAAGCTCGGCAGACAAGGGAGGAGTGAGAATGATAGATTAAAAGGTGAAATAATTTCTCCAAAGGACTTCAAGGACTTTAAAGACCCTAAAGACCCTAAAGACCTTAAGGCCCTTAAAGCCCCTAATGACTTTAAGTCCCTCAACGACTCTAATGACCCCAAAATTAAAGAAGAAATGAACCAACAAATAACAGGAGCAGAAGCATTGATGCGCTCGTTAGAGCACCAAGGGGTGACGACTCTTTTCGGATATCCTGGCGGAAGCATTATGCCGACATTCGATGCGCTCTATCATCACAAGGATACGTTGAACCACATCCTCGTGCGTCATGAACAAGGTGCTACCCATGCCGCTCAGGGCTTTGCCCGCGTGAGTGGAGAGGTGGGAGTGTGCTTGGTGACCAGTGGTCCTGGTGCTACTAATACATTGACAGGTATCGCTGATGCGATGATTGATAGCACACCCATCGTGGTGATTTCCGGACAGACACCCACTTCGATGCTTGGTACGGATGCTTTTCAGGAGGTTGACCTTGTGAGTGTGACGCAACCTATCACCAAATGGAGTTATCAGATACGTTCGGCTAAGGATGTGGCTTTGGCGGTGGCCCGTGCATTCTTCTTGGCAAAGAATGGTCGTCCGGGGCCTGTCGTGCTTGACTTTACAAAGAATGCGCAAACAGAAATGGTGGATTACGAACCTATGACGGTGGATTTCGTGCGAAGTTACGATACGAATCCTGACCCGAAAGAAGGAGCCTTGGAAGCAGCTGCAGCACTTATCAACCAAGCCGAACGTCCGTTAGTGCTCGTCGGACAAGGTGTAGAGTTGGGCGATGCACAAACTGAATTGAAGAGTCTTGTAGAGAAAGCCGACCTTCCGTGTGGATGTACTTTGCTAGGCCTTTCTGCATTGCCTACCGAACACCCGTTGAATATGGGAATGTTGGGCATGCATGGTAATTTAGCTCCTAATGTGAAGACAAATGAGTGTGATGTGCTCATTGCCGTGGGTATGCGTTTTGATGACCGTGTAACGGGAAATACGGCTACGTATGCAAAGCAAGCTAAGGTGATACACCTCGATATTGACCCTTCGGAGTTTAATAAGAATATTGCCGTGGATGTACCTGTATTGGGTAATTGCAAACGCACACTGAAAGCGCTTACCGAATTGGTGAACGAAGCCAAGCATACGACATGGATAGAAAGTTTTGCTGAATACGATAAAGTGGAGCAAGCACGTGTTATTGAACCAGAGATTCATCCTACCAGCGGACCGTTGAATATGGGTGAAGTGGTTCGTGCCGTGAGCGAAGCGACGAATAACGAAGCCATCCTTGTTACTGATGTAGGCCAAAATCAAATGATGGCGGCCCGCTATTTCAACTATAGCAAGAATCGGAGCATCGTCACTTCAGGAGGTTTGGGCACTATGGGATTTGGTATGCCAGCCGCCATTGGGGCTACTTTCGGACGTCCTGACCGTACGGTATGTGTCTTCATGGGCGATGGAGGTTTCCAGATGAACATCCAGGAGTTGGGTACCATCATGGAGCAACAGGCACCGGTGAAGATGATTCTGATGAACAACAATTACTTGGGCAATGTGCGCCAATGGCAAGCCATGTTCTTCGGTCGTCGTTACTCGTTCACTCCGATGATGAACCCCGACTATATGCAGATAGCTTCGGCTTATAATATCCCTGCCCGTCGCGTGGCAGAGCGCGAAGAGTTGCAGGATGCCATCCGCGAAATGTTGGCAACCGATGGCCCCTTCATCCTCGAAGCGTGTGTGATTGAAGAGGGTAATGTGATGCCTATGACTCCTCCAGGAGGAACCGTTGATAAAATGATGTTGGAGTGCTAAAAGAATGATGTTGAGTTATGAGTTATGAGTGCTGAGTTATGAAAAATAGTATAATATATGATAAATCATTGGATTTTGCGGAAAGGATTGTAAATTTACGTAAGTATATGTTTGACGTTAACAAAGAAGATATAATGAGTAAACAGTTGTTGAGATGTGGAACTTCAATTGGAGCAAATGTCAGTGAAGCTCTTGCTGCAGAGTCTTCTGCAGACTTTATCCATAAACTGTCAATCTCTCAAAAAGAAGCGGATGAAACGATGTTTTGGTTAGAATTATTGAAACGAACTCAGTATTTGTCAGAAAAACAATTTGAATCATTGATAGCAGATTGTAGAGAGATTAAGAAGTTGATAACTTCTATCATCTTGACAACCAAACAAAATTCGGGACTTATAACTCAAAACTCAAAACTCAAAACTCAGAACTTATGAAAACGTTATATACATTGATTGTTCATTCGGAAAATATCGCCGGTTTGCTGAATCAAGTGACCGCCGTATTTACCCGTAGGCAAATCAATATCGAGAGTTTGAATGTGTCGGCTTCGTCCATCAAGGGAATTCATAAATATACTATTACCGCATGGTGTACAGAAGATGAGATAAAGAAGGTGGTGAAACAGATTGAACGCAAAGTGGATGTGTTGCAAGCCAACTATTTTACTGATGCAGAAATCTACCAGCACGAGATAGCTCTCTATAAATTGGCCACTCCGGGCTTTCAAGCCAATCCGGTGGCATCGAAAATCATCCGTCGCCATGCGGCACGGGTGGTAGAGGTGAATCCAACTTTCTGCATTGTGGAAAAGAACGGCATGAGCGAAGAGATTACTTCGCTTTACGAAGAACTCCAACAGTTCGGTATCGTGTTGCAATTTGTCCGCTCGGGTCGTGTGGCCATCTCAACCAGTTGCTTCGAACGACTGAATGAGTATTTGGCTTTCCGCGAGGAGAAATATAATAAGGAGAAGAAAGACGAGAAATATGATTGACAACAAGATTGGTACATACAACTTTGTGGCCGAACCTTTCCATGTGGATTTTACGGGACGGTTGACTATGGGAGTGTTGGGTAATCATTTGCTCAATTGTGCAGGCTTCCATGCTGCCGACCGTGGTTTTGGTATTGCAGAGTTGAATGAAAACCACTACACGTGGGTACTTTCGCGCCTGGCTATCGAATTGGATGATATGCCTCGCCAATATGAACCGTTCAGCATTCACACGTGGATTGAGAATGTCTATCGTTTGTTTACCGACCGTAATTTTGAATTGGTCAATAAGGATGGTGTAACCATTGGATATGCACGTTCGGTGTGGGCCATGATTAGCATGGAGACACGCAAACCTGCCGATCTGTTTACCTTGCATGGCGAAAATTTGAACCAATATGCCAGCAATCGCGAATGTCCCATTGCTAAGCCGGGACGTATCAAAGTTACTTCGGATATACCACTGGAAGAGTATCAGATACGATATAGTGACATTGATATCAATGGTCATGTAAATAGTATCAAATACATAGAGCATATCCTCGACCTTTTCCCTATGGATACGTTTAAAGAGAAACAAATAAAACGTTTTGAGATGGCATACGTTGCTGAAAGTTACTACGGTGATACTCTGTCGTTCTACAAGGAAGAAAAGGATGATGGCAGCATTGCTGTAGAGGTACGTAAAAATGCTACGGATGTGGTTGTACGTAGCAAAATCATATTGAAATAATTTTAAATTTATAACTTATAATTTTTAATTTGTAAAAAAATTATGGCACAATTAAATTTTGGCGGTGTTATTGAGAATGTAATGACCCGCGAAGAGTTCCCCTTGGAAAAGGCACGTGAAGTTTTGAAAAATGAAACCAT
>JAFWYQ010000044.1 GCA_017517605.1 Bacteroidaceae bacterium | reverse complement strand
AGTTATAGATCGCATACGTGCCTTCCGCATTGCCTTCGGTGAAGTAGAACCAATAGTTGAAGTTATCCATATTGTCGAGAGCCCCGCTGGTGATGCGGCCCTTATCCGTACGTCCGGCAGATTTGTGGTATGCATACTCTCCGTTATCGGTGCGTTGCATATAGTATACGGTTATTTCTTCATTTGTGCTGGTCTTTGGCAGTGATAATAGATTCTCTTCCATATGGAGCATCCATTTGGCATTGCTTCCTGTCTGTTCGCCTGCCTGAACGCGGTTGGTGGAGCCGTTGTTGTAGAGATTTAGACCGGCAGTTTCGGCGTGTTGGATAAAGAATTCTCCTGGAGCTGCGACTATCAGCTTAAAGGCTACTGCTTCTGCTATGTTGCTTGATGCAGCCTTGGTACGTTCCCCTTTCTGTACTACCGAAATATAGTTACCCGTCTCGCGATTCTGTAGATAATAGGTTCCAGCCGTCTCAGCGGGTATAATTCTCCATTGTACATTATTGGTCGCTTCTGTTAGTACAGAAGTGTTGAGGCCTGCAGTGACGGTACCTATGTGGCGGCTTGGATTATTGCTAAGGGTTATAGAATAGAAACAATTGGGAGTGAGGGGCGTTTGAAACGCATCGTTGGCAAGTAAAGATTCGAAAGCAGATTTTAACTGTATATACCATCCTTCGTAGTCGGCTTCTGTGGGGGCGACATGTTCTATCATTGAATCGACCTTGTTAACAAGGGTTGTAAACTCAACTATTGAGTCAGGTATTAAATATCCAATCTTTGTGCCGGTTGTGTCTGTTCTTGTCAGATAGTCTTTGGTCTCAGCAATAAATTCTGCCAACTCATTCTTAAGGAGTACTTCGATGTTTTCTTCTTCGTAGATTCTCATACGGGTACCGTCATATCCTACAGCCATGATGTAGGCAGAGCTTGCAGCAAGGTCGTTATTCTTGGGATAAAGCACTTGAGTGAATGAATGGTTGTCGTTGCTTCCCAAGCCATACATGGTGATGCGCAGTAGCTCACCATAGACATTGTAGGTTTCAAAAGCGACAGCATTCTTGATGGTATTGTGTTGTACTGTAATCTTATTGCCACTGGCGCTGCACCCCTTTCCTAATGTTTCGGGAACTTCCAACTTGAGACTGTCACGATAGATGTGATAGTTGTGTGCATTGATGTAGTTGATTTCCTCCGTAAAGGCTGGGTATCCTTTTTCTTTTACATAATTTTTCAACTCGGCAATCATCTTTTCGTTGATGATATTCCATCCTGCGCCGTAGTCTTCGATGTATGCATGGATGGGACGCAGCATTCCTGCCTTTTCAAAGAAAGGTAACAAATCGATCTTAGCGCTGTCACAGGCCAATTTCATCCAATTGATTTGCTGCTTACCGTTGGTGTTGTAGATTGTTCCGTAGTTGGGTGTGGTGCGTATGCTTTCGATGACCATCGGAATGATATCCGGGCATTTGCCGGCTATCGTACCCCAGAGGTTCAATTGCCAGAAGGGAACGAGCTTGACAAAGTGATCATAGTTGCGCGATGTGGTGGTGACTTGTCCGATGCTTTTTCCTGTGGCATCTTGTCCTGCTACGGTTTTAGTGTCGGGTGTTGCACCATGGTAGTCGGGGCCATCCTGCAATTGCCATGCAACGCCCTTACGCACTCCTTCTTCAAAGTAGGTCTGCATGCGCCCACCGCGCATACCAGCGTATTCGTCAATGCCGGAAGTCTCGTCTTCGAGGCGCAGATAGGTAGGTCTGCCTGATGCATCACGAACACCTGTGAAATGGAATTGTGCCCATGAAGCAGGGATGTTATTGGTGGTCTCACCGCAACCAGACCATTTGAAACCTGGTGTTACCTGGTTGTTGTGTCCCCATTCATGGCCTACGCCCCAGAAGTCGAAGTCGGTGGCGTCGGGCTTCATGATAGCTCCTAAGCTGGTGTAGTTGCAATAGGCTCCTTCGCTACCGGCCGCCATGAAGCCATAATCCGTGGCATAGTAGAGCTGGCGGTTCTTTACCTGTTTGCCATATCGCTCCAGACCGATGATGTCGCGCTCGGCCCATTGCACCTGCTGATAGAGCGTCATGGTAGAGTCTACATTGTCGGGGCAATACTTCAGCCATGCCGATACGGGATAGGCGAGCTGTGCATGCTCCGAGCGAGTGATGAGGATGGTATGGTCATCGGCAGAACGGCCGGCGAGCATCTTCACCCAGTCCTCGTTGGTCATTGTGGCCTGGTCCCAATAGCCCTGTACCGGTGCGTTGATGAAGTGTATCTTTACGTTGGGCGCCTGCTCAAAGTCATCGGTATAATAGTTGACGAACACGTTACCTTCGCTCAAGGCAGTGATGAAGTTCAGTCCGTTACGCAGCGTATAGGAACTACCTGCTTCGCTGAGATACCAGTTCCTGATTTTTAATCCTACAGGATAGTTGCTGATACCGCTTACCATTACAGCGCACGATTCACCCGCTTTCAGGTAGATGCCTGTAGGATTCTCGTAATTATTGTATTGGCTGCTGGCTTTCAGCATTTCTCTCAGTGTAGAGGTTTTCATGTAGGGCTCGTACTCGCCTACGCGGAATTTCTTGTAGCTCCCGTCATCGCTCAGTAGGTTGTTTACCAAGGCTTTCAGTGTGGCGTCTTCGATTCCCTCGCTGCTTGTCACCTCGGGCTTAAGCTTGGTGAAGAGGGTGTCGGCAAAATATTTAGCATATTCATCCTGCTTGCTATAGTCAATGGTGTAAGCCGCAATCTCAGCTGCTGAAGCGAGATTCTTCAGTCCAGACTGAATGGTGAACTGTATCTGTCCGCATTCCACGCCTTGGTCAGTCAGCATGAAGTCGTAGGACGCGCTAGCTCCATTGAGCCTATATTGGCCAATGTTGGTAAAGTTGGTGCCAGTAGTTGTGGGACAATAGGCGACATAGACTTCGTCCCAATTTCCGTTTTCTCCGCTCTGGCGAGGAATGTATCGTACATAGTCTACATGCGACACCTCATTGAAAGTGATGGTGAATGTGATAGGAAACACGGTGCCGGAATACTTGCTGTGCCAAATAGTACTAGCGTCTCCGTCAATGGCCATGGCTGCATCCTCGCCAGATTGTTCACTGCTGGCTGTAGCGTTGCTGATAGCCACTTTTTTGTCCTGTGCATTCATTGCCAAGCAAGCAATGGCGCAGGCCATCAGTAAGAAAAGCTTTTTCATGTGAATTAAGTTTGTTGTGTTTTGATGATGCAAAGATAGGTTTTTTTTGTAAAAAAATCGCAGAATTTGCAATTATCTTAAAATTAAACGGTTATTCGGATTGCTTGGAAATTGGGTAACGAGATAGCAACCGTTCGTATTTCTGAGTTCTTCATTGCTTTGCCACAATGTGGTAACTCTTGACACCACAAAGGTACAAAAAGAATCTAAATTGTGAATATTATTGAGGATTTCTTTGTCGTTTTAGATATTATTCGTACTTTTGCGAACAACAAACAATGTATGATTATGGCAAATAAAGATTATAGTATAAAACAAGAGCAAGTTGCACGATTTGCAAAGGCGATGGGACACCCTGCCCGTATAGCGATACTCCAATTCCTTGCAAAACAGACGCAATGTTACTTTGGTGATATTCACGAGGAATTGCCGATTGCAAAGGCGACAGTTTCACAACATCTGAAAGAACTGAAAGATGCGGGATTGATACAAGGTGAAGTCGAAACTCCAAAGGTCAAATATTGCATCAATCGTGACAATT
>JAFWYQ010000043.1 GCA_017517605.1 Bacteroidaceae bacterium | reverse complement strand
TTCTGCCTGATAGATATATACTTTGTGGCAACCGCGGCCTTTAGAAGCGATACGCGTTGAGGGGTCGTTGTCGAATTTCTTCAGTTCCAACGAGGCGGCTGTGCGCGACAGGCCCGTCAGCGACACGTAGTCGGCTATGCGCATGGCACTGTTCTTCCTGAGGTATTCTTGTGCCATCTGCAGGCGTTCGTCGCAGGTGAACTGTTGGGTGCGGATGCGGTGTGTCCCTCCGCGTTCGAGATGGCACTTGGCATTGGTGTTCTTCACCAATTGCTTGTCCACTCGGAATCTGACCCCCGTAACCTCCAGGCTCTGTGCGTTGCGCGAAGGCTGATTGTCGTCCAGTCCGTCCAATTCCTTGTCGCGTTTCACCCCGACGGCGGCTTGGAACGTACCGATGCCTTTCACTGTGACGGTGTGTCCCTGTGCCATCAGTTCGCCCAGTCCGTCGCTCACCTGTTGTAGCACACCCATAATATGTCCGCGCTCGCTGGGACGCGAACGGCTGAGCCATTCGATGAACTCTTCACTCGTGAAATGCTGTACGCGCTGCATACGGTAATAGACCTTCTTTTCGCCGCTCCCATTGAAGTCGGGAAGCTCTTGCTTGATGTACTTAGCCATAGTTCTTTATATATGGGTTTAATAACTTTCCTTTCCGCTCACAAAAGTACAACTATTCCTTGGAAAAACCAAACTTCTGCCTTGTATTTCTTCATTTGTAGCTTCTGAATGTATATTCAAAGGCTTTAAACGTATGTTCAGAGGTTGCAAATGTACATTCAAAGTTAGTGAACGTATAAGTTGTACAGAGCATTTCACGTTGTGGAAGGGATGGTTGAAGTTTTGCGTGCCGAGGATAGAATATTGTACAAGCCTTGGTGATTTCTGTAGGAATAATTACTCGATGGTTCTACCCGTAGGGGCAGACCTATGTGTCTGCCCAAATGAACTCGTTTGCCAATATCGGGCGAACACATAGGTTCGCCCCTACGGGATACATGATAGTAAAACATTCGGCATTTATCTCCCCAAGAGCGAAGCGATATCTCCCTTTTATTCCTTTTATCTCCCGAAAGTTGAGCTTGCTAAACTTAAAATAATTATCTTTGTCGGTGATTTTTTTTCGATTTCTGACTTAAGTTTCCTGCCCGACTTACGTATAGAGGGTAAAAACACCTGAATGACATGGACAGAAGCACCTTTGAACAGACAGCGGCGCGGTTGCGTCCTCTGATACTCCGCATCGGGCGCGACTACTTCGGCTCGGCGGACGATGCGGAGGATGTGGCACAGGAGACCCTGCTCCGCCTGTGGCACTACTGCCGGCAGCTGGACGAAGGGCGCAACATCGAGGCACTGGCCGCAAGGGTGGCGAAATGCTGTTGCGTGGACATGCAGCGCAGGGAGCACATACAAATGGTGAGGGAGGGCGATGAAGGCCCTGTGCAGATGCCCTCGTTGGCTCCGTCGCCGCACGAGGAGCTGGAGCAGAAGGAGGGCACAGCAGCACTGGACGAGGCCATCAGCCAATTGAAACCCCGCGAACGGCAACTCTTCGAGATGCGGCAGCAGGAGGGCCTCTCCACCGAAGAGATTGCACAGCAGACGGGTATCCCGAAGCCATCGGTGCAGAGCATGATAGCCATGGCGCGAAAGAAAGTGTTTGACGAAATGAAAAGGAGGATGAACAGATGACAACAAAGGAAACCAACCAACTGATAGACAAGTACCTCGAAGGCCGTACATCGCCCGAGGAAGAACGCCGACTGGCGCTGGAGGTCAGTCGCGAGGATGCGCCGCAGGAGTGGGTCATCATTCGCGACATGTTGGGCGAACTGACCGTGGGCGAAGCTATATATAATAAGGTAGTGAAGGCCCGCAAGCGTCGCCGTTTGTTATATTATAGTGGATGGAGCATTGCCGCCTCGCTGCTCCTCTGCCTGGCTATGAGCGGCCTCTTCCCGAAGGAGGTGCAGGAGAAACAGCCCGTGGAGGTGCCAAAGACCACGATGATGGCCGAAGCGACTGTAGCGGAACCGATAGAAGAGTCCCCTACCCCCGCAGTTCCCGCAGTTCAGCCGGAGCCGAAAGAACCTGTGATTAAACGGGTGGAAGTGAAGAATGCTCCCGCAGCAAAGGCAGTAGAAGCCCCTGTGACGGTTGAGCCAGCAACTCCTGTCGAAGTGTCATCCCCAACTGCCATTGAGGCCCTCAGGGCACAAGTGAATGAAGCGGCTCTGGCCATGGTAGAAGAGAAGTTTGAGCAATGGCAACTGTACCAAAGCATCCAACAAGAGAGTATCGAGTTGGAGATAGCCACCCGCGAACTGAACAGAAAGTACGAGGCTTACTTGGCTGAAGAGATCATAGAAATATAAAACCATAAAAACAATAACGATTATGAAAACAAGAAACATCCGAACGATGATGCTGGCATTGGTGGCTGCAATGGCCGTGAATGTGTCGGCACAGAAGAGTGTTCTGAAGGCTTTTGACAAGATGAAAGACTCGAAAGGGGTTGTCGTGAAGAAAATAATTGGTGCCACAAGCCCTGAACCGGGAAAGTGGCGGAGCAATGTGGTGGAATTTCAGATTCCCAAGATGGAAGATGCACGCAAATACATTGCCCGTATTGACGAGGCTTTTGACAAAGAGAGCCAAAAGGGGAATGTCACCTATTATACACGTATGAAAGCCTTGGGTGAAAACTCTACCGACCAGGAGAAGGAGGCATACAAGAAGATTCAGGTGAAATGCGACCTCATCTCGATGCCTGTGACCATAGGTTTAGACCCCTCTTACCATGCTGTTGTGCTGCGTTTCCATACAGATGCCCATCACCGTACCGTGGTGGCAATGGAATGGAAGATGGGACCCGGATTCGGTTGTCAGGGACGACTCTATGAGATAGCGGGAGAGAACGAATCGTTGTGGGAAGAGCCACACTTCAATCCCTTTAACCCCTATAATCCAGTGCCGATGAAAAAGGAACAACGTACCGACAACATCACCACCCGTATGCACTTCTACCGCGATACCTACAACGGCGAGGACAATTCGGACAACAGTGCCCTGCTGCTGAACATGACCGAATACCTGAATGCCAATTGGGAAAAGGCTTCTGAAACCGAAAGGAACATGATACTCCTTATCCTGCAGGATATGGCTGGCCGCTCAAAAGCCAAGATGCATAGCGACCTTATCAATCAATGCAGTAGTTCGCTGAAAGATGCAACCAGATCGGACAACGAAGTGATCAAGCGGATTGAATTGTATATAGAGGATTTCAAGGCATGTAAGCAACTGTATCAGAAGGATGAGATTCTGGATCAAGTGAAGCAGTATGTCTCTACACAAGTAAAAAGCGGCTTGGATGCCAAAACGGTCAACGAAGTGTACGAACGACTGCTGCGGTTGAAGCAATCAGCAACGCAGCTGTATCAGAAGGATCATGTGACAGACATTGTACGCCTTCTGGAAAAAAAGTAAGCAGATGTCTGGCATTGTAGAAGTATTGATTAACAAAGAAAAAGTAGACGGCCATGAGACGGAAATCTATATTCATTCTTTTGCTCGCGTGGGTAGCCCTATCGGGATACGGACAGGAAAAAGCTACAGTGGGGAAAATTAGCATCAGTACTGATTCGGTGCTGAATGCCGATAAGAAGGTGACGGCCTATATGGAGGCCGATGGTTACGAAGGACCTATAGGTATCAAGTTGCGAGGGAACAGCTCGCTCTCGTTCAACCAAAAGAAATATACCATTGAATTGCGAGACTCAAACGGCAAAGAGGTGGTGGCCCCGTTGGCGGGAATGCCTGCCCATACCGATTGGGTGCTACTGGCCCCCTACAACGATGTGTCGGCCGTGCGCGACCCCTTGGCCTTTCAGTTGTGGCGCGACATGGGACACTGGGCACCGCGTACACGGATGGTGGAGTTGGAAATCAATGGCGAATATCGGGGAGTCTACATCCTGTCGGAAGCCATCAAGCGGGGTGAACAGCGAGTAAACATTGCCAAACTGAAGAAAACTGACGTGGAAGGGCGTGACATCACAGGAGGATACATCCTGCGGATAGACACTTACGACGAGGATGATGCCACCTTCCCCTCCAAAGTGCCGGGCATCGGCGAAGGGATAATGACAAGTCAGATAACGTGGTCGTGCATCTATCCCAAAAAGAAAAAGCTCCAACCCGAACAGTTGGCCTATATCCAAGCATTTGTCGATTCTGTGGAATTGACCATCCAGTCGGAGCACTTTACCGACCCTGAATGGGGATATGCACGCTATATCGACGTGCCATCGTTTGTGGATTATTTCATCCATACCGAATTGAGCCTGAATGCCGACGGATACAAGCGGAGTGCCTACTTCTACAAGGAAAAGCTGAATGCCGACGGTACGGGAGGAAAACTGGTGGCAGGCCCTGTGTGGGACTATAACCTGGCTTATGGGAACTGCAATTTCTGCAATGCCGACAATCCCGAAGCGTGGTGCTTCGAGGGTGGAAACACCCAACCTACACCGGCATTATGGCAACGGTTGTTGCAGGACCCTGCATTCAGAAAAGCCGTGAAAGTGCGCTACAAAGAACTTCGGAAAGGAGTGCTGAGCAACGAGGCTATCAATGGTTATATTGACCGACATGTCAAATTGCTTTCGCCCTGCATAAAGCGCCATTTCGAGAAATACCCCGAGCTACTGAGCAATGAAGAGAAACAGAAACCAACCCAACAACAGCCATCTGGAGTGCCCAACATGGGCGGATTCCCAGGAATGGGTGGATTCCCTAACATGGGAACTTTCCCAGGAATGGGTGGTTTCCCCAACATGGGTGCATTTCCTGGCATGGGTGGTATGCCTAATATGGGTGGTTTCCCCGGTATGGGCGGCTTTGGCCAAAGTGATGCCATCAGTTGGTTTGCAGCTTACCGCGTGAGTTCATACGAAGAGGAAATTGCTGTGCTGAAGCAGTGGATAACAGACCGTCTCTCTTTCCTTGACCGCAACATCGAGTTGTTCGACAGCGGATGGGAACCACGCATCCAGACACCGCGTAAAGACAATGCGCCACAATTCAACGGTGCGTTCCCCGCCTTTCCCTCCCCTTCCCCATTTCCATCAGTGGGTCCCCATTATAACCATTGGTAACTAAGGTTGATAGAATCTAAAAGCGCACGAAGATGTATTTCGATACATCTTCGTGCGCTTTGTATTAAGTTGACTCCCAAATCATTACAGTTTCCTTAAAATCCCTGCTTTGGAAACTGCAGTTTCCGTGCAGGAGAACTCCAGTTTCTCTATAAGGGAACTGCGGTTCCCCTACACAGAAACGCCCGTTCCCCATCAGAGAAACGCGAGTTTCCTACAGAGGGAAATTTGGTGGAAACGGAGAGAAACAAGAATTACTTTTGAGGGGAAACGGAATTACCCTTAAAGGGACGGGAATAAAACAAGAGCGTTGTTTGGTTAAGTCTGAAGAATCGGTTATTTTTGCGGCAGGAATCAATATAAACATAAAAATGATGGGATGTATAAATCTATTTTGTTGAGTGCTTGTGTAATGCTTACATCGTGTGCGACAATCGTGACAGGAACAAAGGCTAAAATAAGTATAGATGGAGATATTAATGAGCCTTTGACAATTGTTACCAGTTATAAAACCTACAGGAATCAAGAGTTACCTGTTATTGTTGAAGTAAAACGGAAAAAGTTGGACGGACAACGTATCAAGCTTACTTCTGAAAGTTATGAGTATAGAGATATACTTCTTCGTAAGTCTATTAACAGTTGGACTTTTGGAAATCTTATATTGGGAGGTCTCGTGGGATGGAGCATAGATTTAATAACCAATTGTGTTAGTACTCCTGCACAAGACAATTTCTTTATTGAGGGAACTCCAAAAAATAAATCTGATGAATCTGGGGATGAGAGATAATAAGTATTCTATATTGGCGGAAGTGGCGGTATAAATCACCGCCACAACCGTTCCAAATCCATTTCCAAGAAGTCGGCAATGGGGAATCCTCCTGACCCTACGATGATGGTATGGAGGGGGTGGAAACGTTCGCGGAAAAGGGAGATGCCCTTGTTGGTGGTTCGTCGTCCGCTCTTCACTTCGATGGCGATGGTGCGCCCTTGGCGTTCGAGGACGTAATCCACTTCGTTGTTTGCTTCGCGCCAATAATAGAGGCGGTAGCCTATGGCATCGGCATGGTTGATGAGATGGGCGCCGATGGCGGTCTCTACCCAACGTCCCCAAAGTTTGGTGTCGGTGAATGCCTGTTCGTAAGTATTGCCGTTCAAGGCCGAAAGCAGGGCTGAGTTATAGGTTTGGAATTTGGGGATGCTGTTGTACTTTCGTGCTTTGTCGGCGGCATATTTCTGTAAGCCTGCCAACAAGTTGCATTCGTTCAAGATTTCCAAATAGTTGCTTAGCGTGGTCACGTTGCCGGCATCCTGCAATTGTCCCAACACCTTGTTGAGCGAAAGTTCCTCGCCTGAATAGGAGCAGCCCAATTCGAAAAGATTGCGCATCAGCGTGGGTTTGTATATGGTGGAGGTGAGAATGACATCCTTTTCAATGGAGGGGGCAATGATGGCATCCTGCACGTATTGCCGCCAACGTCGTTCGTTGCTGATGAGTGTGGCTCCACCCGGGTAACCGCCGAAGTAGATGTACTGGTTTATGTCCCATCCGAAAGCATCGTGCATTTCGCGTAGGCTCCAATGAGGCATACGTATCAGTTCGAAGCGGCCCATGAGCGATTCCGTCAACCCCTTCTTCAGTAACAGACGCGACGACCCAAGGAGTATTACCTTGATGTTGCGGTCGTTGAAAGTGTCGTTGTCCCATTCGCGCTTAATTTGTTCGCTCCAATTCTTGATTTTGTGGATTTCATCAATCACCAACAGGTGTTCTGTCTGTTGGCGGAAGCTCATTTGTTGGCGCACAGACTCCCATACATTGGCAATCCATTCCCCGTTTTCGGAGTTTATGGCATCTGCCGTCTCCAAGGTATAAGGCAGGCTGCAATCCTGCATCACTTGTTTTACCAAGGTGGACTTTCCTACTTGTCGCGGCCCTGCTATCACTTGAATGAACTTCCGTGGCTCAGCCATCCGCTCCATCAGCGTGTGGTATTGTTCCCTTCTATACATACAATCAACGTTTTATCCGCTGCAAAGGTAGAATAAATTCTCAAAAGTACAAAGAAAAATTCTCAAAAGTATCTCCTAAAATTCTCAAATCTCCCTCTAAAAATTCTCAAAAGTACTCTCAGAAATTCTCAAAAGTAGGTGGAGAAATTCTCAAATCTCCTCTTGAATACGCCAAGAATGGCGGCTATGTGGCGGTGTAAATCGAAAATCATTCCTCTTCGCTTAACAATTCTTTCAACACCCGTTCGCGGTTGAGGATAAATTGCTTGGTCAGGAGGTAAGGCATGGATTCTTCGTACTTGGTTGGTTCGAGTCCGTTGTTGGTGATGGTATAGATGTCTGCTCCCGGATAGGCCAACAGGATGGGTGAGTGGGTGGCGATGATGAATTGGGAATCTTTCTTTTCCAATTCGTGCATCTTTACCATTAAGGTATAAAGGCTGTTGATGGAGAGTGCCGATTCGGGCTCGTCGAAGATGTAGAGACCGTTTCCTGACAAGCGGTTCAGTATGACACCCAAGAAACTTTCGCCGTGTGACCTTTGATGAAGATACCCGCCGTAGTTTCTTAACATTTTAGCATAATCTGTGATTCTGTCCAACTCGCTGGCAGCGTTGTAGAAACTCTCTGCACGGAGGAAGTAACTGTCCTTATTCCGATAAGGGCCTCTTCGCAGTTTCAGGTCATTGAACAGTGTGGAGTGAGTATCGTAGGTACGGTAGTTCAAATAGGTACTTCCTCCTTCAGGATTCAATCCCAAGGACACGGCAATGGCTTCGATGAAGGTCGATTTACCCGATCCGTTCTCACCGATGATGAACGTGACGTTGCTCTTGAACTCAAATTCGTCCAAGTGTAGGATGGCAGGGATGTTGTAGGGATATTCCTTACGTTCCTCCATCGGTCGTATGTTGGTGATTTTGTTGATGTAAATCATACCTTGCTTCTCTTAATGTGCCTCCAACCAATTCTTTCCCCAACCGCAATCGGCTTGCAGGGGGACTTGCATCAAGTAGGCTCCCTCCATCTCTTCGATGACGATGCGTTGCACACGGTCGCGCTCTTCGGGAAGGACGCTGAAGTTGAGTTCGTCGTGCACCTGAATGAGCATCTTCGAACGGATTCCCTCGCGTAGGAAGCGCTGGTGGATGTTGGCCATGGCCACCTTGATGATGTCGGCCGCACTACCTTGGATGGGTGCATTGATGGCGTTGCGCTCGGCATATCCGCGCACAACGGCGTTGTGGGAGTTGATGTCCGGCAAGTAGCAACGGCGGCGGCAGATGGTCTCGGTATAACCCTTGTCGCGTGCCCAAGCGATGCTGTTGTCCATGTAGGCTTTCACTTGCGGATAGGTTTGGAAGTACTCCTCTATCAGCTCTTTAGCCTCCTTGACAGGGACGTGCATACGTTCGCTGAGGCCAAAGGCGGAGATGCCGTAGATGATGCCGAAGTTGGCTGTCTTGGCCTTGCTGCGTTGCTCACGAGTGACTTCGCTGAGAGGCACCTTATAGACCTTGGCGGCGGTGGCGGTGTGGATATCCTGGCCAAGGCGGAAGGCTTCCATCATATTTACATCGCCACTGAGGTGGGCCATGATGCGCAGTTCGATTTGTGAGTAGTCGGCCGAGAAGAACTCGCAACCGTCGTCGGGGATGAAGGCACGGCGGATTTCGCGGCCGTCCTCGTTGCGGATGGGGATGTTTTGGAGATTGGGATTGCTGCTACTCAGTCGTCCAGTGGCGGTTATGGTTTGGTTGAACGACGTGTGGATGCGTCCTGTCCGTGGATTGATGAGGGTGGGCAGTGCATCGATATAAGTTCCCAAGAGTTTTTTTAGTCCCCTGTAGTCGAGAATTTTTTCTACTACGGGATGCTTGTCGCGCAGGCTTTCGAGCACCTCCTCCGAAGTGGAGTATTGTCCGCCTTTGGTCTTCTTGGCCTTTGCACTGATTTTCAGTGTTTCAAAGAGAACCTCTCCCACTTGCTTGGGCGAAGCGATATTGAAAGGTACACCTGCCAGTGTGTAGATTTCCTGCTCGATTTCCTGCAAGCGTTGGGTGTAGAGTGCCGATGTCTCGCGCAGGGCATCGGTATCGATGCGCACACCGTTGAACTCCATCTGTGCAAGCACGGGGATGAGCGGCATTTCCACGTCGCGGAAGAGTTCGTAAGCACCTTGCTCGCGAAGCTGTTTCTCCAAAATATTCTTCAGGCGGAGGGTCACGTCGGCATCTTCGCAAGCGTAGTTGTATATCTCCTCGGGCGCAAGGTCGCGCATATTCTTTTGGCTCTTTCCTTTAGGGCCGATAAGTTTCTCTATTGGGATGGTGCGGTAGTGCAGGAGCACTTCGGCAAGGTAGTCCATGCCGTGGTGCAACTCGGGCGAGAGGACGTAGTGGGCCACCATGGTGTCGAAGATAGGGCCTTGGAGCCACACGCCGTATTGGGCAAGCATCAAGAGGTCGTACTTGATGTTCTGTCCCACCTTCGTGGTGCACGGATTGGTGAGCACGTCGCGGAACTCTTCGACGATGGCCGTTGCTTCGTCGCGATTGGCAGGAACGGGAATGTACCACGCTTCGCCTTCGGCCACACTGAAGCTCATGCCCACCAATTCGGAGGCCATTGGCTCGGTTCCGGTGGTCTCTGTATCTAAAACGAGAAAATCCGATGTCCGCAAATTTCGCAATAATTCATCCCTTTTCTCCTTTGTATCAGCCAATTGGTATGTATGAGAAATTGTTTCAAGGCTTGCGAGATTTGAATATTTTGGCTCGTCCGTACTCTCGGTCTCAAATACGTCAAAGAAATCGCCTTGAAAAAGGCTTGGCGAGTCGTCCTGCTGTTTTGTCCGCTTCGTGCTTTTGGAAACACTCGTTGAGGTGGTGGCGGTAGTGTTGGTTTTAGTGCCTAATACCCGTTCGGCCAAGTTGCGGAACTCCAGTTCCTCGAACAGCGCGCGCAACTTCTCTTCGTCGGGTTCCTGCAAACGCAAGTTCTCCATGTCGAGTTCGATGGGCACGTCCGTCTTGATGGTGGCCAGGAAACGCGAGAACTTGATCTGCTCCACATTCTCCTCCACCTTCTTTTTCAGTGCTCCCTTCAGTTGTTCGGTGTTGGCCAACAGATTTTCGATGCTGCCGAACTCTGCGATGAGTTTCTGTGCCGTCTTCTCCCCTACCCCCGGGCATCCGGGGATGTTGTCCGACGAGTCGCCCATCAATCCCAATAGGTCGATGACCTGTTCGGGGCGTTCGATGCCGAATTTCTCCTTCACCTCTTCTACGCCTAATGTGTCGAAGTCCTTGTCGCCGTATCGCGGACGGAACATGAAGACGTGCTCCCCTACCAACTGCCCATAGTCCTTGTCGGGGGTCATCATATAGGTAAGGATACCTTTTCCGCTGGCTTTGGTGGCCAAAGTTCCTATCACATCGTCGGCTTCGTATCCTGGAACCTCAAGGATGGGGATGCGGTAAGCCGTGATGATCTCTTTAATAATAGGTACAGCTGTGCGGATGGCTTCGGGAGTCTCCTCGCGTTGTGCCTTATACTCTTCATAGGCTTCGTGGCGGAAGGTAGGTCCTGAAGGGTCGAAAGCCACACCGATGTGTGTCGGCTGTTGGCGTTTGATGACATCGGCCAATGTGTTGACAAAGCCAAAGATGGCCGAAGTGTTCATTCCCTTGGAGTTGATGCGGGGATTCTTGATGAAGGCATAATAGGCGCGATAGATGAGCGCGTAGGCATCGAGGAGGAAGAGTTTTTCCATGTTTCTTGGTAGTTGGCAAGTTAACAAGTTAACGAGTTGACAAGTTGACGAGGATTTTTTTCAATGAGTTTCACATTGACTCAAATTGATGGGATTGAATCTGCTTATTTCCCTTGTCAACTTGTATCTTGTCATCTCGTCAACTGACATAACTCTCTTTTTCGTGTCAAAAGTACTAAAAAAAGCGGACTTTGGGCGACTAATTCTCTTTAGTTTGACGTTTTATTACTAATTTTGCAGCAAATTTAGCCAAACTATGGTCCAGAAGACCCTGATAACCGCTCCCATTGAGGAGGAATTGCAGTCGTTGCGTGTGTATATAAAAGATTCTCTCAATAGTGATAATCCGCTGTTGGGCGAGGCGCTTGCGTACATACGCCAACGGTCGGGTAAGATGATGCGCCCTATTCTGACTCTGCTTATTGCCAAGTGCTTCAACTCTGTATCAGAAAAGACCCTTCATGCCGGCACTTCCCTTGAACTGCTCCATACTGCTAGTCTTGTGCACGACGATGTGGTGGACAGCAGCGGCGAGCGGCGCGGTCAGCCTTCGGTGAATGCAGAGTTCAACAACAAGGTGGCTGTGCTTGTGGGTGACTACCTGCTTTCTTCGTCGCTTTATCATGGTGCTTTGACGAACGATGTACGCATCATCCGCATGATAGCCCGATTGGGACAGCGTCTGGTTGATGGTGAGTTGTTGCAACTCTCTAACGTTTCCAACACGACTATTTCGGAAGAGGTCTATTTCTCCATTATCCGTAAAAAGACAGGAGTTTTGTTCGAAACGTGTGCTCAGGTGGGTGCACTCTCCGTAGGTGCAACGGAAGAGCAAATCGAATGGGCACGGAAGATAGGCGAGATTATAGGTTATGCTTTCCAGATAAAGGACGACATCTTTGATTATTTTGATAATCCCATTATTGGCAAACCTACGGGAAATGACATGCGCGAAGGCAAACTGACGTTGCCCATTATTCATGTGCTGTTAAAGACACAGGACGAGGCAATGAATACCCTTGCCCAACGGGTAAAAAAGGGTGAAGTTACCGATGAAGAAATTGTAGCTTTGATAGATTTTGCCAAGCGTGAAGGCGGTATTGACTATGCTCGTCAGGTGATGGCACAGCAGGTTGAACGTGCCCGCACATTGCTTGCACAATGTGCTGACGAAGCTGTGCGCACAGCCTTGATTTCCTATATTGAATACGTCGTTGAACGGGAGAAATAACTAATCATATTGTTTAGGTATTTCTCTGTTTTGTATATCTTATATATCCGTTGTTTTAAATACTTCTAACGGCAGTTTTAGTTGCTTTTTATAGCTTTTTTGTTCGCTTTTTGATTGAAATATCAATTTTCTCCTTTTACTGATCCTTTGGATAATTGGAATGGATTGTCAGAATATTTGCATCTTTATTCCGAATCCTAAGTGGAGAATGTCGGTTAATTTCAGATAGTCGGGATTGGTAATAAGACTCACCAAATAGAAGTCGCACGTGTTCAGTTCATAATAGGCTGTGATGCTCTTGCGTTTCTTGTCTTTGCCGTTGAGGTGATGGATCAGTCGTTGCCCCACGAAGAGGTGTGCGCGGATACGTGTCGAGAATCCGTAGTATCCTTTGGGATAGCGGTCGGGTTCCTCTACCCAAAACTCGTCGCTGAGGATTGTATTCAGTAACAGCCCGCATGTCAACGGCTCCACTGTCAGCTGTCCGTGTTTCAGTGGTAGGCTCCACGGCGTATAGTTCTGCTTTAGGGTAAAAGTTATTTTGTTGTTGTCGGAGTGGAACTTGGGCAGATAGCCAAGCATTACTGTTGTTTCCCATTGGTTATGTTTGCCGTAGTCCCATCCTGTTCCTAACGACACTGTTCCAATGCTGCCGGCGTATTGGATTACGGTGTGCGTGGGTATCAATTTCTGCCACCGTTTATTGTAGTTATAAATACGTTGCTCGTATTCCCCATTCAATGTATCGGGCGCAATGCCGGCCCATTCGTATGCGTAAGCAGGGGTAAATGCGCTTGTCAATAATGCCAGACTAAAAATCAACCACTTCATACTCGTAGCCCTCCTTGTTGATGGTGAATATCATGTATTTTCTGTCCTTGATGTTGCTACATTGGTAATACATCAGCCCGTCGCCGTAGAGATTGTCGGCTGCCAGTTTGTGGCCGTGTCCGTAAATGCAGCAAAGTGGGGTGGGGAAGGTGTGCAGTATGTACTGGAAAATTTCGGCCACATTGTTGTTGAACTGTTCGTCTCCGGGCTTGGTGTGCATGGCAAATAGTGTGCGTTTGGCTGCTTGGGGAAAAGAGTCCCGCTCATGGTGTATGAATTTGAAGTCGGGGACAGGTTCTGAATAGTCATACTCCAAAGCGTTTGTATTCAAACAGACGAAGTGCACGTCTCCGGCGGTGAAACTGAAGTTCGGGTCACCGAACACCTTGTTGAATACCTCTTCGCCTGTACCCAGACAATCATGGTTTCCGATGAGGCAGACGTAAGGCATTTTCAGCCCGTTCAGTATGTCGCGTTGCCATAGCAGTTCTTTGGTGGCTCCGAAGTCTGTGAGGTCGCCACCGTGAATGACGAAATCGATGTCTGTCCGCCGGTTGATGGCCTGCACGACATCTTCTGTCTCGTCGTACCATCGCTGTGTGTCGGTGATGAAGGCGAAGCGGAATGTCTCTGCTCCTTGCAAGCTTTCTTCAATGCGCACAATGTTGCGGCTGTTGATGTGGGTCATCCCTTCGATGCGTGCATCGTAAGGGTGGTATTCTATCATGTCGCAGCTTGCAATGGTGAGTAATGTGCTTAATAATATACCTTTTGTCCTGTTTGAATATGACATGTTTTTGTGTGCTTAATTGTCGCTGCAAAGATACTTCAAAGTCCTCTTTCTGTTGTGACTGAAAAGGCTATAGGATTGTCCCTTTTGTAGGAATTTCAACTAAAATCCTCATTGTATATTCGATTATTATACCTATTTTGTTCGTTTTTCTATTAAATCGATGCGATATTCCTCCTTTCCCTGATTGTATACAAATAGGCACAGATTACTCAGATTCACGGTAGGGTTATTTTCTTGAACCCATGTAATCTGTGTAGTCCGTGCCTAAAATCGAATGTTGTTTTTGCTTAGAACATCTTTACCTCTTCACCTAAGATTTCCGTGAGGAGCAAGTTGGCCAGACGGCTGGTGCCGATGCGGAAGAGGGCAGGGGAGAGCCATTCTTCGCCTAACAGCTCTTTGACGATGGTGTAGTAGGTGAGTGCATCCTGTACCGTGTTAATGCCGCCTGCGGCCTTAAAACCTATTTTGGTACCGGTTTTTGCATAGTACTCCTTGATGGCCTGGCACATGACAAAGGCAGCTTCGGGAGTGGCACTCACGGCTTCCTTGCCTGTAGAGGTCTTGATGAAGTCGGCTCCGCTGTACATCGCCAGCAGGGCGGCACGTTTGATGTTGGCGGCAGACTTCAGTGCACCTGTTTCTAAGATGACCTTCAGTGCATGGTCGCCACAGAGGGCTTTCAGCTCCTGCAACTCGTCACACATGCCTTCGTAGTCGCCGCTGAGGAACTTTCCTACGGGGATGACTACGTCAATCTCCGTGGCTCCTTCGTGCAAGGCAAGGCTGGTTTCGGCAATCTTCACCTCCATAAAGGTTTGCGATGAGGGGAAACCACCGCTGACGCAAGCCACTTCCACGCCTTCGACTTGCAATGATTCGCTTACGATTCCTGCAAAGCAGGGATAGACGCAAAGGGCGGCTACGTGTGGAAGGTCGGGATGTTCTTCGTCCAGCGCGTTTACCTTTTCAACAAAGCGGAGCACACTCTCTTCGCTGTCAGTACACTTCAGCGTAGTGAGGTCGAGGCATCCGAGGAGCGTTTTCCTCACGTCGTGCGTATCGTTTTCGCCTATATGTTCAAGCAGGCGGGCCACCTGTGCCTTCACATGGTCGTCACTCAGTTCGGTGTCATACTGCGACAGGGCCTCGTGATATTTGTCCTGACTGCTGAAATCTTCTTCGTGATAGTGGTCATGCTCGTGTCCGCATCCACAGTCACAATCGTGGTCATGATAATGGGTCATAATTATTGAGTTTTTAAATTTGTTAGTTTTTTAAGTTTGTTAGTTTATGCTCCAAGGCATCAACTTTTCATGCGGCAAAGGTACGCAAAACGATGGCATAATCAAAAGGAATACGAAGAATAGAACGTTTTTGAGAGTGAATTTTATCACCTATTCTTTGGATTCGTTGCAAAAAGCAGTATCTTTGCAAGCAAAAACTGTGTATAGACACAAAAATTGCTTGTGATATGAGGTTTGAAAGGGAACAATACATTGAAAAATTGGTAGCCAGCAAACATAATCATCTGATAAAGATTGTGACAGGGCTGCGGCGTGTGGGCAAATCATTCCTGCTCTTCAACCTCTATAAACAGTATCTTTTGGAGAATGGGGTGGCAGAGGATCATATTATGGGATTTCAGCTCGATTCATTTGCACACAGACAATATCGCAAGGCCGAGGTGTTGTATGAATACGTCGAACATCTTACCAAACAAGATGGACAGATGTATTACGTGCTGATTGATGAGGTGCAGATGTTGGAGGATTTTGTAGATGTGCTCAATGGATTCCTTCATATTAGCAATCTTGATGTGTATGTGACGGGCAGTAATGCCAAATTCCTTTCTTCGGACATTGTGACAGAGTTCAGAGGCCGTGGTGTACAAATACACCTTCAGCCACTCTCTTTCAAAGAGATAAAGAATCAAATGAGTGAAGATGTTGCTACCCTGTGGCGCGATTACATCTACTACGGAGGATTGCCTATGGTTGTTGTAGAACCCGATAAGTCACGCAAAGCAGAAATTCTTCAAGAATTGCTTAGGGAAACTTATCTGAGCGACATTGTCAATCGGAACAGTGTGAAAAATGATGTAGAGTTGGAGGAATTGTTCAGTATCCTGGCTTCCAACATCGGTGCTCTGACCAATCCTAACAAACTTGCCAACACATTTGTCAGTGAGAAGAAGGTGAAAATAAACCACAGCACGATAAAGGCGTATATAGATTATTTTATAGACTCTTTCCTCATCAGCAAGGCTGTCCGTTACGACATCAAAGGGAAAAAGTATATAGATACCCCTTACAAGTACTACTTTGCAGATATGGGGTTACGCAATGCGTTGTTGAATTTCCGCCAAGTAGAGCCAACTCACATCATGGAAAACATTATATATAACCATTTGGTAGGAAGTGGATATAAAGTTGACGTGGGTTGTATCACCCAATACCACAAAGGGGTAGATGGAAAGACTGTGAGGAGTACATTCGAAGTTGATTTCGTTTGTAACAGAGGCAGCGAAAGAGTCTATATCCAGTCCGTCTATTCATTGCCCGATGACGAAAAACAAAAGCAGGAACAACGTTCACTCACGCTCACTGGCGATTCATTTACCAAAATCATTCTCACTACAGACAATATCCCGACCCATACTTTGCCCAATGGGATTATTATGATGAATGTCTTTGATTATCTTCTTGGATGAGGCCCCATAAACAAGCTACTAAATGTTTCATATTAAGACATAAGTGAAGTTTGATTCATTTACGTATTCTTCAGTTTGTTTCCCCAAACATCCACTCCCTCTTTTCTGTTATATGATTCAAATATTAGTATCATACAATTATGAACAAGAGTAAATTATCTGCTTTATTGGTGGCAGCTTGCGGATTTGTAGCCCATATCCCTGCCAATGCGTGCACAGGCATTACGTTGAAGAGTAAAGATGGAGCCGCTGTGGCGGCCCGAACCATCGAATGGGCCGAGAGTGTGATGAATACCATGTATGTGGTGGTGCCTCGCAATCAGGAACTTCAGTCGCTGACCCCTTCGGGTATGGATGGCATGAAGTTCAAGACAAAATACGGCTTTGTCGGCCTTGCCGTCGAGCAAAAGGAGTTTATGGTGGAGGGACTTAACGAGAAAGGGCTCTCTGCCGGCCTTTTCTATTTCCCCAATTATGGAGAGTATCAACCTTACGATGCGGCACAGAAGGATAGGTGTTTGGCCGATTTCCAGTTGGTGTCGTATGTGCTTGGCGAGTGCAGTACCGTGGATGAGGTGAAGAAAGCCCTTGCGAAGGTGCGTGTCATTGGAATTGATCCACGCGCCTCTACCGTCCATTGGCGCTTTACCGAAGCCTCCGGCCGACAGATAGTGCTGGAGATTGTGAACCAAGAGATGCACTTCTACGACAATCCGTTGGGTGTACTGACCAATTCGCCGGGCATTGAGTGGCATTGGATGAACTTGAACAACTATGTGAACCTGCAACCGGGTACATTACCTGAACATAATTTCGGCCCTGTAGAAGGAAAATCTTTTGGGCACGGGAGCGGATTACTTGGCCTTCCAGGTGACTTCACTCCGCCATCAAGGTTTGTTCGCGCGGCCTTCTTCCAAATCACCGCCGCTCAGCAACCGAGTGCCCAGGAGAGTGTCTTCCAAGCATTTCATATACTGAATAATTTCGATATTCCTGCGGGCACAGAATTCCCTTGGGGAAAAGCCCCGACTGATGTGCCGAGCGCCACCCAGTTCACCGTAGCCTCCGACACCCACAACCGCATGATTTACTACCGCACCATGTACAACAGTAACATCCGCAGCATTGATTTGAAAGCGATTGATTTCGATAGGGTAGGGTATCAGTCCCACCCCTTGGATGCCGTCAAGAAACAGCCGGTGGAGATGGTGAAGGTGAGATAGAAAAGCAACAATCTTTTAGACGCAGATTGCGCGGATAACACAGATTTTCCATTATGGATTATTATTTAGTTAAGTTTCCAAGCTCAACTCTCAGGAGTTAAGGGAGTTATCGCTTCGCTTGGAGTTAAAGGAGTTAAAAGCCAAATGTGCTGCGTACATAATTTGCCAAACTATTGGCTCTAACTCCTAGGCCTAAAGGGCCGATAACTCCTTTAACTCCTATAACTTCTTTGCAAGTTCCTACTTGCGAAACTTGAGTTATTTATCCGTGTCATCCGCGCAATCCGCGTCTAAAGAATAATTTCTAATCCTTTAATTTTTCATTCTCCTTGTGCCGCTCCTTATCCCTTTGCGTCTTCTTTTCCAAGTTGCGTTCAAAGGCAGCGGTGAGGTCCACACCTGTTTGGTTGGCCAGGCAGAGGAGCACCCACAGGACATCGGCCATCTCGTCGCCCAAGTCGTGTTTTTCGCCTTGCTTGAACGATTGGTCGCCGTAGGTACGGGCCATGATACGCGCCAGTTCGCCCACCTCTTCGGTGAGGCAGGCCATATTGGTCAGTTCGCTGAAGTAGCGCACACCGTACGTCTTTATCCAGCGGTCAACGGTCTCTTGTGCTTCTTGTAGAGTCATACATTGAGTTTTTAGCTACGAGCTACAAGTGACGAGTATAAAGTATTGTGCCGAATGGCTTACTTGTAGCTTGTCACTCGTAGCTTGTAGCTCATCACTAATCACTGATTTATTCCTTATTCTTCGTATCCATGCAGATGGTCACTGGGCCATCGTTCAGCAGTTCTACCTTCATGTCCGCACCGAACTCGCCTGTACCTACGGGTTTTCCTAAGGCGATGCTCAGTTCGTTGCAGAACTGTTCGTAGAGTGGGATAGAGACATCCGGCTTGGCTGCACGGATGTACGACGGACGGTTCCCCTTCTTAGTAGAGGCAAACAAGGTAAATTGACTGATGACCAGAATGTCGCCTCCTGCATCCACGATGTTCTTGTTCATCACGCCGTTTTTATCATCGAATACCCGCAGGCCCACAATCTTTTTGCAGAGCCACTGTATGTCCTCTTCTGTATCTGCGTCCTCAACACCTACGAGCACCAGCAGTCCGCCCCCTATGGCCGACTTCACCACTCCGTTGATGGTTACCGATGCGTGGCTGACGCGTTGGATGACTGTTCGCATAGTCTTATTATGTTTTTTGATGTACTTACGTGCAAATTAACTCAAATTTCCCGATATGAGAGAGCCTTTTGGAGAGTTTTTTCTATTTCAATCGAAATCCCGAACATGGATTTTGTCCTTATTCCTTTGTCGTTCAATCAAATGGAACGATTTTGGCGCAAAATCCTTGCGATATTTTCAGTCGTCTGTACCGGAGGACGGAAATTCGCGATTCTCGCGAGGCGGAATCACCTTAGTGAGTCGATTGTCTTTTGCAACTTGTCCAAGAAGTGTGCGGCGTGTGCACCGTCCATTTGTGTGTGGTGGAATTGGAAAGAGATGGCGAGTGTCGTTTTGAACAGGCGACGTTTGTATTTCCCCCAAACAAGGAAGGGGTTGTTGAAGATGCCACTGTATTGATTGATGGCTCCATCTATTTCGTACTTTACCAATGCCGAGGTGCCGATGGCCATCCTTTCCGGCAGGTCGTAGTTGGTACAACTCTCAGCTACCTGTTGGGTCAGTTGCAGATAATGTTGGTTGAATCGTGCCAAGTCATCCGTGAAAGGAATGTCGCACGAACTTATTTCGCCCTCCCGATTGGTAATGATAGCATTCACCGCAAGCTCGTCGTATTGCATCAACTTGTCACCAACAGGCAACAGATAAAACTCCTTGATGCCGCTCGCTGCCTTTCCGATGCAGTAGCACATCAGCATATTGAACTTCATCCCTGTCCGTCGGCTTATCCGCACCAAGCGCGACACATCAAGTGTCTTGAAAAGTGTCACCATCGGCATCGGCGCTTTCATCCACATCTCAAAAGCGTATGCCCGCGTTGTCTCTTGGGGATTGATTTCTTTCATGTATTTGCAGGATTTATTGATGGAGTGCAAAAGTATATAGATTCAATAGGATATGCAAGGGAAGTTACGTTTTTTGTGTCACTTCAACTGCTTTATTCCATAAATTTATCAAAGAAAGAGCTGGAATATTTGCAGATAATCTCGATTTGGTGTAGAATCTATTTGTTGATAATCTCGATTTGGTGTGAATTTGAATCGAAAGGTGTATGGCAAGTTGCTTATATTTTGAATATGATCCGAATACCCCACCAGCTAAAGAATAATATCACGTATGTAGTCAAAACTTTTCGACTATATAGGATTTTGTTCATGTGACAAAACACACCGTTGATGTTGTACCATTTTCCAATGACAGCTAATGTGGCATAGGGGACAGAAATCAAGAGGAAGGGGTTCATGCGGAAGGCTTCCAATATCCGGCCAGTCAGAAAGGCATGCAGGAAGCGTTGGATTCCACATGAAGGGCAATATGTGCCAGTAAGTAGCCACCATGGGCATTTAGGGATCCATATTGAATCTTCGGGAATTACATAATAATAAATAATACCGATGGATAGTACGACCATCGGTATTATTATGCGGATAACTCTTGTGGGCATAATTACATGTTAACAGCAAACGCAGCTACAAACACAATAATGAAATACAATACGATGAATATCAAGGATAGTACAGCTCCCCATATTGAGAACTTCTTTGCATCGTTCGCAGCCTTTTGAGCTTCATCATAACGTCCTTGATTCCAAAGTTTCTCTACGGATGTTGATTTTACAATTGCTACAATTCCCAAGGGAAGGCAGCACAATACTGTACACAAAATTGCCCAAACAAGATTTGTGTCGGGACATACGTTTTTTTGTTCGTCCATAATTTTATTCTTTTCTGCCCTTCAGCTACCACAAGGACGGTTATTGAATGCCAAAAGCGTGGAACTGTATGCCACGTCCTAATGTGAAGGTGCTAGGAAAACCTTAAGTAAACAGATGTGGTGATAACAGCCCCACGCATACGCATGGAGACCATTACATCATCTCTTGTTTACTTTGTGAATAAAGTTTCCTAGGCTTTTCACATACAAGATGAAGACATAACGCCTCTTTTTTCTAATGTCTTTGGACCGAGTTCTCTCAATCCGCCTGCAAATATATCAATAAAATCAATAGGTTGGATGAAAAATTGGATGAAATTTATATTTGGCGGTTGAATTTCTATTAGAAAACGATATAATACTATAGTGTAAAATACAAAAAAGAATGCTATTCTTCACGCTCGAAAAATAGCATTCTTATGAATGTGTCATTATCATTCCTTTAGGGGAATCATTATCGGCCTTATCTCACCACCTGAGTAAACTCCAGATTTTCCTTCCAATCAACATTGATTAGACAAAAATCTAAGATTTGTGGATTCTGTTTATATTTCCAAGAATAAATTTGTGGATTATCGACGTTTTTCATAAGAATAAATTTGTGGATTTTGTAATAAATATTACCTTTGCAGATATATTTCATTTGTTAGGAAGTTCAGAATATGGTATTTAGAAGAAAATTGTATGACAAGATGCTTCAATGGAAGCAAATGTGGCAAGGAAAATATGCTTTGTTAATCAATGGGGCAAGGCGTGTAGGAAAATCTACACTTGTGGAAGAGTTTGCAAAGAAGGAGTATAAATCGTATATTTTGATAGACTTTTCGAAGACATCCAAGCAAATCAACGAATTATTTGAAGACATGATGGATTTGGACTATTTTTTCATCCGTCTGCAAACCTTGTTCAATGTGGTTCTTCATCCTCGCGAATCGGTGATAGTCTTTGACGAGGTGCAGCACCAACCTTTGGCGCGCCAAGCTATTAAACACCTTGTCAAGGATGGGCGATATGATTATATTGAAACCGGTTCGCTGATTTCCATTCGGAAAAATGTACAAGACATACTTATACCAAGTGAAGAAAAGTGCATGACTCTTCATCCTATGGATTTGGATGAGTTTTATTGGGCTGTAGGCAATGACACCACTCCAATGCAAATGAGACAAGTTTTTGAGATGAACCGTCCTATGGGAGATGCCGTGCATCGTCGTTGGATGCGAGATTTACGATTGTATATGTTAATAGGCGGAATGCCGCAAGCGGTTGATGCTTATTTGCAGTACAATAATCTACAATATGTAGACGAAGTGAAACGAGATATACTGAATTTGTATGATGTAGATTTCAATAAGATTGACCCATCGGGAAGAGCCTCGTTGATAATGAAGAACATTCCGGCTCAACTTACCGGCAATGCTTCGCGCTACATGTTCTCCACCGTTATGGAAGGGAAACGCAAAAGCGGCATTCATACACTTGTTTCGGAAATGAAAGAAAGTGGCGCGGTCACTTTGGCATACCATAGCAATGACCCACAGGTAGGATTGGGGCAGATGAAGTCTTTGGATGCATACAAATTGTATCTTGCTGATACAGGATTGTTTGTTACTTTGGCATTTTATGATAAATCGTTCACAGAGAATATTATCTATCAGAAATTGCTGAGTGACAAACTCGAGGCTAATTTGGGCTATGTGTATGAGAATTTGGTAGCTCAGATGTTGCGTGCTGCAGGCAATGAATTGTTCTATTATACTTTTCCTGCCGAGAATGGAAACAAGAATTATGAGGTTGATTTTTTGCTCTCAAGAGGCAGTAAAATAGTGCCTATCGAAGTGAAATCGTCGGGTTATAAGGCTCACAAATCGTTGGATGCTTTCTGTGAGAAATTCTCATCCCGTATAGGGAAGCGAATTTTGCTTTATACGAAAGATTTTCAGAAAGACGGTGCTACACTGTGTGTCCCGATTTATTTTACTGCTTTATTATAAATTCACAAAAAAGAATTGGAGAGTAGAAAGACATTTCCATATTCCCTCTTTCAAACTCTTCATTTTTACGAAACGGGAAAATGATTATCAGATAGGGGGCAATTGCCCCCCCCCTCCATCTTATGAATGTATCAATACTATTCTTTATCTCACCACCTGAGTAAATTCAGGCTTTGCACCTTCCTCATTGCCGAGGATGACATAAATTGTTGAGGTTGCTCCGTTGCTATCAACGGTGTATTTGTACTCTGTTGCGTTTTCAATAGGGCGTGAACCTACGGTTACGGGTGTGCCAAGGGGGAACTGGTAGTCGCCACAAGCAATGTTGAAGAGTTCCTTTTCTTCCTCTGTCACGGGTTTCTGCTCGGTGAAATCGGGCAATTCTGCCACTTCACCTGCTATATAGCCATTTTTCTTGAGGAAATAATCCAGTTCCTTTGGCATGTGGGCGATGCGTGCGGTTCTTACTCCATAGCCTTCCAGCACCTCTGCATTGGGCTCTTTCTTGCGTATGTCTGCTACAGAGGTGCTCAATCCACCACTACCGAAGGTGCAGAACGGAACAATCTTTTTGCCTGAGAAATCAACACTTTCCAGCAAAGCAAGCATCGGATTGGCGCAAGTGCCGAACCAAATGGGGTAACCCAGGAAGATGGTGTCGTAGTCGTCGAGGTTAACATTCAATGGTTTCACGGTGGGCAATATGCCTTTAGCTGTCTCTTCTTGACAACGTGCGATTGTCTGTCCGAAGTCGCCGCTATAAGGCTCTTCCACGTCCATGCGTTCGATGTCGGCATTCGTCAGTCGGCCTATCTCCTCGGCTACAGCTTGTGTGGTACCAGTTTGTGAATAATAGAGTACCAAGCTCTTACTCTCCTGTGTTTTTGTTGTGCAACCTATCAAAGACATGCAGATTGCAACTGCTGCGATTATACTTTTCTTCATAGTCTTGTTATTTTATTGATTAGTAATCTTTATTTTGGCTTTGGTGAAGCGCGAACGTGGAGTGTCCAACCAAGGCAGTTCATCGATGAAGATGACGACACGGTTCTTCTTCACTCCCGAAATGTAATGCATTCAACTGTTCGAATGCGTCAAACAATTGTCAACATACGGATAGGGCATACCGAAATAGGCACGCAGTTGCCTGTTGAAGAATTGTAGTTGCTCCTTCTTGCTTCCTTGATAGATATAATCTTTGCATTCATGTCGAAATGCTTTTAAATTCTTCCGCAAAGGTATAAAAAAAGAGTTACGGAGAAGTATTTTTCTTTTTTTATTCCTCCGTAACTCGTTTTTTTTAGCACTTACGGAGGAAGTTCAGAGTGTTTTCTATTCAATCACCATAAACATCTCTTTGAAATTCAGGGTTACATAGTCATATTGTCTGAAGAAATCTATGCCGAGGGCTATATCATACCAGCCACGCATAAGCGCAATTCAAAATCGCTTAAGCGTTAGTTCAGTTCCGCTTAAGCGTGACTACATTTCCGCTTAAGCGATACTGAATTTCCGCTTAAGCGATAATTCGGGACGTTTCGGCGGGAAATTCTGAAATTATTCCATGGTGGATATATCGTTGATAATCTGTTGATTGAAACAAGGGAGGGCTGCTACCTTTCATTACCTAAGAATTTTATTTCTCAGGTAGGGAAAAAATATTTTTCAGACACACAAAAAACGTTGGAACATTTCAATAGCGGTGGTGTTATAAAATGAAAACGTATAAGCCCTTTTATATTATATGAACTACGGGATTAGTATTCTTTTTCGAGCCATACCCTTGGCCATGGCTCTTTTCTGTGTTGGATATGGAGCATTTGTCTTGTATGAGAGTGAAAACGATGCCCGATGGGTAGCAGGGCCAGTGTTATTGTCATTGGGGATGATATGTGTGGCTCTCTTCTCTACGGCCGCAACCATAATCCGCCAACTTATACACACCTATAACCGTACCGCTCGTTACGCCTTGCCGATATTGGGTTATGCGGCGGCTATCTTCACCTTTGCGGCAGGTTGGGGATATATGGCTGATGCGGCAACGGTAGAACATTTTGTGGCTGGGCATGTGGTGTGTGGTGTCAGTTTCATTGTGGTCTGTATCTCCACTACGGCTACGGCCTCTACACGTTTTACGTTCATTCCTATCAATGCGTTGAAGACGGGCCATGTACCGCCTCAAGGGTGCTTTACCCGCAAACAATCTACTCTACTTATCGGTATCGGTTTGTTGATGGCGCTAATAGGGTGGGGGTGGACTTTCGTGTTGTTGAGCCGCGTAGAGGCTTATCCGCCTTGTTATATAGCGGGACATGTCCTTTTGGGGCTCTCCTGCATTTGCACCAGTTTGGTGGCGCTTATAACTACCATCGTGCGTCAGATAGGGAATGTCTATCGCGAAGGTGTAGAGAGTAAACTATGCCCTTTGCTTGTATTGTTGATGGGAAGTATCAGTTTTCTGGATGGATTATACGTAGTTCTTACGGCCCCCATAGCCTCTCATGCCGTGATAGGATACATTTTGATGGGGTTAGGTATGGTGTGTTATAGCATCTCAAGTAAAGTTATTCTATTGGCCGTCACATGGCGAAGAACATTTGCTCTGGCAAACAGGATACCGCTTGTGCCTATTTTTACGGCCTTTTTCTGTTTGTTTCTTTCAGCTTTCCTCTTTGAAATATCAGAAACTCACGATGCTTATTTTGTGCCTGCTCGTGTACTTGCCGGCTTGGGTGCAATTTGCTTTACACTCTTCTCCATTGTAAGTATTTTGGAAAGCGGTACGGCGAAATCCAGTGCTTGATTATTGCATTCAAGCATGATAATATCCATAAAAAGGACCGAAATATTTGCGAATAATCTCGATTTGGTGTAGAATACGCCTGTTTCATAATCTTGATTTGGTGTGAATATGAAACGAAAGATCTACGATAAGTTGCTGGATGAATATGTATAGGAACTATGCGGGTAGGTATTATAAAAATTGAGGATTATCGCATTGTTTATCAATGAAAAGATAATAATTTGACACAAAATCCTTGCGATATTCTCGTTCGTCTGGGCAGAGGGACGGAAATTTGCGATTCTCGCGAAGCTTGAAATGGAAAGAAGATTAGTATTCTTTATCGGGCAAGAATGCTAATCTTGCAGGCACAAGAATGCTATTCTTTCAGAGCCTCAATGAGCATCTTTGCTTTGGCTGCACCAATAAGGTTGGAAAGTTCCTCTTCCGAGGCTTCGCGGATGCGTTTCACACTCTTGAAGTGGCGCAGTAGGGTGGACTTGGTTTTTTCACCAATGCCTTTGATGGAGTCAAGGGCGGAGGCTGTTTGTCGCTTACTTCGTTTGTCGCGATGGAAGGTGATGGCGAAGCGGTGCACTTCGTCCTGTATCTGCTCGAGAAGGTGGAAGAGGGGAGTGTTTTGCTTCAAGCCGATGGTCTGCGGCGGGAACCCGAAGAGCAGTTCACGGGTGCGGTGGCGGTCATCTTTGGCCAGTCCGGCAATGGGGATGCTGAGGTGCAATTCGTCCTCTACAATCTGTCGCACTACCTCCATTTGTCCCTTTCCACCGTCGGTTATGATGAGGTCGGGTAGGGGAGAACCCTCTTCGATGGCGCGGCTGTATCGGCGACGTACCACCTCTTGCATCGAGGCATAATCGTCAGGTCCTTCGACCGTCTTGATATTGTATTTCCGATAATCCTGCTTGCTGGGCTTGGCCTTCTTGAATACCACACAAGCGGCCACTGCATCGCTTCCTGAGATGTTGGAGTTGTCGAAACATTCTATCTGATACGGCATTTTCTCCATGCCTAAGGCTGCCGGTATCTCCTTCATCAGGCGCACGCTCTTCTGCTCGGGATTCAGTTTTTCCGCTTGCTTCAACCGGTCGGCGCGGTACTGTTTGACGTTTAATAATGATAGGTCAAGCAACTTCTTTTTTTCGCCTCGTTGGGGAATTGTAAAAGTCACGTTGGCCAGTTCCAGATCCAGTTCAAAGGGGACGATTATCTCGCGCGAGAGGCTTTTGTACCGCTCTCTCATTTCCACGATGCCGAGTTGTAGCAGCTCCTCTTGTGTCTCCTCCATGCGCTTCTTGTATTCGAAGGTGAAGGCTTGGTTGATACATCCGTTGGTAATGTGCAGATAGTTGATAAAAACATCGTTTTCATCGGTCTCGATGGAGAAGACATCAATGTTGTGCAGCACACTGCTTACCACCTCGCTCTTGGCCTGATAGTTTTCAAGTAACTGGTATTTCTCTTTGATGACTTGTGCCTCTTCAAAGCGCATCTCGCTGGCCAAGCGTTGCATCTCCTCCATCATC
>JAFWYQ010000042.1 GCA_017517605.1 Bacteroidaceae bacterium | reverse complement strand
GTACAGAGCGGTCGCCCGTTGTTGGTGATTGCCGAAGACGTGGAAAGCGAAGCGTTGACTACTTTGGTGGTGAACCGTCTCCGTTCTCAGTTGAAGATTTGTGCCGTGAAGGCTCCGGGCTTCGGCGACCGTCGCAAGGCTATGTTGGAAGACATCGCTACATTGACTGGTGGTATCGTGGTGAGCGAAGAAAAGGGCTTGAAGTTGGAACAGGCAACTATCGAAATGCTCGGTACTTGCGACAAGATTACCGTATCGAAGGACAATACTACCATCGTAAATGGTGCCGGTGATAAGCAAGCTATCCAGGAACGCATCAACCAAATCAAGTCGGAAATCAAGAACACGACTTCTGACTATGACAAGGAAAAGTTGCAGGAACGTTTGGCCAAGTTGTCGGGCGGTGTAGCTGTTCTTTACGTAGGTGCTGCTTCGGAAGTGGAAATGAAGGAAAAGAAGGACCGTGTAGACGATGCTCTTTGCGCAACTCGTGCCGCTATCGAAGAAGGTATCGTGCCGGGTGGTGGTGTGACTTACATCCGTGCTATCGATGCACTCGAAGGCATGAAGGGTGACAATGCCGATGAAACTACCGGTATCGAAATCATCAAGCGTGCTATCGAAGAACCGCTCCGTCAGATTGTGGCCAACGCCGGTAAGGAAGGTGCCGTAGTGGTTCAGAAGGTTCGCGAAGGTGAAGGCGACTTCGGTTACAACGCTCGCACCGATGTATATGAAAACCTTTATGCTGCTGGTGTAGTTGACCCGGCTAAGGTGACTCGTGTAGCTTTGGAAAATGCGGCTTCCATCGCCGGTATGTTCCTCACAACCGAATGTGTGATTGTAGAAAAGAAGGAAGACAAGGCAGACATGCCGATGGGTGCCCCGGGTATGGGTGGCATGGGCGGCATGATGTAATAAATAACCATTTTGAATAATAAAAAGTGGATGTGCTTAGGGTACATCCACTTTTTTGTTTATCTTTGTTGTCTGAGAATTATTTTTAACTTTAATCTACTAGTAAAATGAAAAGATTGAACAGAATGTTTGCCATCGTTTTATTTGCGATTTTGGCAATGAACTTTCAAACAGTAGGTGCTCAATCATTGTCGCCATCTACTAAGTGGCATTGGCACAAAGGTACTATTGTGATTGACACTCCTGAACGTCCGGCTGGTCAGGAACATGTGTTGGGATTGACTGCTGCTCCTATGAAGACTGTGCGTGTCGGTTTTGTGGGCTTGGGTATGCGTGGTCCTTGGGCAGTGATGCGTTTTTGCCACATCCCGGGTGTAGAGATTGTTGGTCTTTGTGACTATGAAGCAGAACGTGCAGAAGCTTCACAGAAATATCTTCGTGATGCAGGCTTGGCTCCGGCTGCCATCTATTATGGCGAAAAGGGTTACGAAGAACTCTGCAAGCGTCCGGATGTTGACCTGATTTATATTGCTACTGACTGGAACCATCACTTCCCTGTAGCAAAGTTTGCAATGGAGAACGGCAAGCACACAGCTATCGAAGTGCCTTCGGCCATGAACCTCGAACAATGCTGGGAACTGATAGATTTGTCTGAAAAGACTCGTCTGCACTGTTTCATCTTGGAAAACTGCTGTTATGACTATTATGAAATGAATGCATTGGCCATGAAGCAGGATGGTGTATTCGGCGAAATCATTCGTGCCGAAGGTGCTTACATTCACGAACTTTCTCCTTATTGGAAGGCCTATTGGAAAGATCCGAATGACAATGACAAGGACAACCTCCACTGGCGCATGAAGTACAACATGGAGAACCGAGGTGACCTGTATGCTACTCACGGTCTTGGCCCTGTGGCACAATGTATGGACATTCACCGTGGCGACCGCTTCACTACCTTAATTGCTATGGATACGGAAAGCTTTGCGGGCAAGGCATGGGTAAAGGAAAAGACTGGTAAGGAACCGAAGGAATTCCGTAACGGTGACCATACTACGACCTTGATGCGTACTGCTAACGGTAAGGTGGTTGAAATCCAACATAATGTCATGACTCCGCAACCCTATAACCGTTTGTTCAAGTTGACAGGTACCAAGGGATATGCCACCAAGTATCCGACTCCGGAATTTGCCATTGAGGCAGAAAAGCTTGAAGGTACAGGAGCACCGAGAATGGACAACATCAATGCTCATGGATTCTTGCCGAAAGAACAGAAGGATGCTTTGATTAAGAAATACTATCATCCGATTTTGACTAAGTTCGGTGAAAAGGGTCGTGAAATGGGACATGGTGGTATGGACTACATCATGGATGCTCGTCTCGTTTATTGCTTGCAGAACGGTTTGCCGCTCGACATGGACGTGTATGACATGGCCGAATGGTGTGCGTTGGGTGAACTTGGTGCCATCTCTATGGACAACAACTGTGCTGCCGTAACCTTCCCTGACTTTACCCGTGGTCATTGGAACGACGTGAAGGGTTACAAGCATGCTTACGCTGACCCAGCAAAGGAAACTGAAGTGGAAGCTGCTGCTGAAGCTTACACGGCTGCTCAGAAGGAAGCTGCAGCCAAGTTGAATCTTTGGGCTCTTTACGATGCGGCCAAGAATGCAGAAGGAAAGGCTAAGGCTAGCGCTGAAAAGAAGTATGTGAAGGCTGCTGCCAAGCTCGATGCCCAGATTGAAAAGATCTTGAAGGCAAAGAAGTAATAAGACTTTTATAAAGGACGCTCCCTTTGGCTAATTCAAGGGGAGCGTTTTTTATGCAACAAAAAAACGGCAGGAGCTTTTCCTCATGCCGTTACCGCTGTTTTTACTTGATGCCGATACTCCAAGCACCAACGGGGTTGTTATCAATCCATTGATAAAACACCCAACTAATCAATCTTTCTACCTTTAAAAACATATATAAATGTCTAGTTTTATGTTTTACAACACAAAAGTACTGCTTTTTCTTGAATTGGCAATACCTAAAGGCAGAAATTTTATTGGAAAGACTTAAAAACCTAACTTTTGGAATTCGCTTTCGAAATTAGGGGTGAAAATACTCTTCCCGAGGTTTCTTCTGATCTCTTCCAATGGCCAGAAACGACCACCGTCCAGTTCTTCGCTGGGAGTGATTTCGCCATCGTATACCGCCTTATGGGCAAAGACCAATTCTTTTTCCCGTTCAGACTCGAATACATAGGTGGTAAGCAGTTCGGGAGTGAAATCGGTGATGCCCAATTCTTCTTGTACTTCGCGCTTCAAGGCCATTTCTACACTTTCGCCCAAATCCACATGTCCGCCTACAGCTGTGTCCCACTTGCCGGGTTGGATGTCTTTCCAATCGGGGCGCTTCTGTAGATAGATGTCGCCTTGGCTATTGAAGACATGTAGGTGTACGACGGGATGCAACAGCTTGCTTCCGTTGTGGCACTCGCCACGGGTAGCAGCACTGATGATGTTGCCTTGTTCGTCCACAATGGGGAACATTTCTTGGTTGTTGTCTTGCTTCATGGTTTTATGGAATAAGGAGTGATGAATCCCCGTAACTGAGGAAACGGAAATCATGACTCAATGCATAATCGTATATTTTCTTCCAGTCACCTTTCACAAATGCCGAGACGAGCAGCAACAAGGTGCTTTGTGGCTGATGGAAGTTGGTGACAATTTTCTTCACTATTTTGTAGTCGTAACCCGGGGCGATGATGATTTGCGTGCTGGTATGCAGGGCCTCCATGCCGTGGCGGTCCAGATAGTCGAGGATACATTGCAACGATTCCACCGGTGTAAGGGCTGGATGCGGTTCGTAAGGCATCCATTGCTTCACGTGCAATTCGTCTTGATTGGCCTCCGGATTTTGGTTGATGAGTATACCTATATAATATAGGCTCTCCAAGGTACGCACAGAAGTCGTGCCGACAGCGATGGTTTGTCCATTGTGTGCAATCAGCTTCTCGATGGTGCGCTTGTTTACCGAAATGTACTCAGTGTGCATTTCGTGACCTTCGATTTCTGCACTTTTTACGGGCTTGAAGGTACCGGCTCCCACATGGAGCGTCAGTTCTTCGCGGTCGATGCCCCGTTCATCGAGGGCTTTCAGTACCCGCTCGGTGAAATGAAGTCCGGCAGTAGGAGCTGCTACGGAACCTTTGATTTTGGAATACACCGTTTGGTAAGTCTGCTTGTCGCTTTCTTGTGTCTCGCGGTTCAAGTATGGAGGAATAGGGAGTTCACCCACGGCTTCCAGTACATCGGCGAAGGTCAGTGTGTCATCGTCCCATTCGAAATCCACCCAATGACTGGTTCCCCGACATTCTCCACGGGTAGCACTCAGTGTAATGGTACGGCCTTTCACTTCCACTTCACGCTTTAAGGTTCCTTCTTTCCATTTCTTCAGGTTGCCCACCATACACAGCCAGCTGCACTTTTGGGTTTGTTGGAAAGACAGCACGTAGTCGTTCGGTGCAATCGGCTCCAGGCAAAACACCTCGATGAGGGCACCC
>JAFWYQ010000041.1 GCA_017517605.1 Bacteroidaceae bacterium | reverse complement strand
AGGTATTAATGGCTTCGGTCGTATCGGCCGTTTCGTATTCCGTGCAGCTCAAACTCGTGACGATATCCAGATTGTAGGTATCAACGACTTGTGCCCAGTAGATTATTTGGCATACATGTTGAAGTACGATACAATGCACGGCCAATTCGAAGGTACTATCGAAGCTGACGTAGAAAATAGCAAGTTGATCGTGAACGGCAACGCTATCCGTGTTACAGCTGAAAGAAATCCGGCTGATTTGAAGTGGAACGAAATCGAAGCTGAATACGTAGTTGAATCAACTGGTTTGTTCTTGACTCAGGAGAAGGCTCAGGCTCACATCGAGGCTGGTGCTAAGTACGTAGTTATGTCTGCTCCTTCTAAGGATGCTACTCCTATGTTCGTATGCGGTGTTAACTTGGATAAGTATGTTAAGGGTACTCAGTTCGTTTCTAACGCTTCTTGTACTACTAACTGCTTGGCTCCTATCGCTAAGGTTTTGAACGACAAGTGGGGTATCACTGACGGTTTGATGACTACTGTTCACTCTACTACTGCTACTCAGAAGACTGTTGACGGTCCCTCTTTGAAGGACTGGAGAGGTGGTCGTGCCGCTGCTGGCAACATCATCCCTTCTTCTACCGGTGCTGCTAAGGCTGTAGGTAAGGTTATCCCCGAATTGAACGGTAAGTTGACTGGTATGGCTTTCCGCGTTCCTACTTTGGACGTTTCTGTTGTTGACTTGACAGTTAACTTGGCTAAGCCTGCTACTTATGCTGAGATTTGCGCTGCTATGAAGGCTGCTTCTGAGAACGAATTGAAGGGTGTACTCGGTTACACTGAGGACGAAGTTGTTTCTTCTGACTTCCTCGGTTGCACTTTGACTTCAATCTTCGATGCTAAGGCTGGTATCGCCTTGACTGATACTTTCGTGAAGGTTGTGTCTTGGTATGACAACGAGATCGGTTACTCTAACAAGGTTCTCGACCTCATCGCTCACATGAAGAAGGTTAACGGCTAATTTTTGCTGTTCTTTATACGAGTTGAGGGCTATGGATTATTTCCGTAGCCCTTTTTTTCTTCTATTTTTTTTGAGTTTATTCATTTTTGTATTACTTTTGTTGTTCAAATAGAAAACAATCTACATGAAAGCGTATAATCTGATAACTATTTTAGGCCCTACAGCATCAGGCAAAACACCATTGGCAACAGCATTGGCGGCAAAGATAGATGCTGAAATCATCAGTGCTGATAGTCGTCAGGTATACCGTCGGATGGATTTGGGTACAGGGAAAGATTTGCAGGATTATACGGTTGGTAATACACAAATACCTTATCATTTGATAGATATTTGTGAACCGGGATATAAGTATAACGTATTTGAATACCAGAGAGATTTTTTGCTTGCATACGAGAGTATAAAAGCAAAAGGAAAATTCCCCATCCTATGTGGAGGTACGGGTATGTATTTGGAAAGTGTACTTAGAGGATATAGATTGATTCCTGTTCCTGAAAATCCAAAGTTGCGTCAATCGTTGGCTGATAAATCTTTGGAAGAGTTGACGGAGATGTTGGGCAATTATAAAGTATTGCATAATACGACTGATGTAGATACTGTCAAGCGCGCTATACGTGCCATAGAGATTGAAGAATATTATCTTCATGCCGAAAAAGAAGAACGGGAGTTTCCCCAGCTGGAAAGTCTTGTCATTGGGGTTGACATTGATCGTGAATTTCGTCGACAGAAGATTAGCAGACGGTTGCGCCAGCGTTTGGATGAAGGAATGGTAGATGAAGTGAAAAAACTCCTGGCAGAGGGAATTTCAGCCGATGACCTAATATACTATGGTTTGGAATATAAATACTTGACACAATATGTGACAGGACAATTGACATACGAAGAGATGGTGCATCAATTAGAAATTGCGATACATCAGTTTGCCAAGAGGCAGATGACATGGTTCCGGGGTATGGAGCGGCGAGGTATCAAAATCCATTGGATTGATGCAACTCTTCCGATGGATGAAAAAGTGGGGGCAATAGAAAACTTATTGGATAAATAATCAGTCGCTTAATCTCTATAGAAACTATAATCCATATAGACACTATAAAAAAGAATAACATAAAAGAATACAATATATGGCAGTTGAACCGAACAGATGGGGAATTATCTATAATCCCAAAGCAGGAACCCGCAAGGTCAGGAAGCGTTGGGATGAGATTCGTGGATACATAGAATCATGTGGAGTGGATTTTGATTATGTTCACTCCGAGGGATATGGTTCAGTGGAGCGTTTGGCGCGAACGTTGGCCAATAACGGCTATCGTACGATTGTTGTCGTAGGTGGTGATGGTGCCTTGAATGATGCACTGAATGGTATACTGTCTTCGTCTGTAGAGAATAAGATCGATATAGCTTTAGGCATTATTCCAAATGGTATCGGTAATGACTTTGCTCATTTCTGGGGCATTAAGTTTGATGATTATAAACATGCAGTCAACACCATCATTAACCATCGCACCCGTTTGGTTGATGTGGGATATTGTTCTTATAATATAGGAGAGAAGCGCGAACAGCGCTATTTTCTGAATGCATTGAATATTGGATTGGGAGCCCGTGTGGTAAACATTACCAATGGTACCCGTCGTTTTTGGGGAGCTAAAGCTATCGCGTTTTTTGCTTCTATGTTTTTGGTTTTGTTTGAACGTAAACAATTCCGGACTCATTTAAAGATAAATGGTGAACATATACGTGGTTGCGTAATGACCGTATGTATAGGAAGTGCACGTGGGTATGGCCTTACTCCCAATGCAGTACCATATAATGGTTGGTTGGATGTTTCTGTAATCTATCAACCGGAGTTCTGGCAAGGTTTCATGGGGTTATGGATGTTATTGCAAGGACGCATTCTTAATCATAAGATGGTAAAGCCCTATCGTACACGGAAAGTGAAAGTCTTGCGTGCACAGAATGCTATGGTAAGTTTGGACGGCCGGCGTATATTGCTGAATGACTATCCGATGGAAGTTGGAATCTTGCCTGAGTATATAAAATTGATAATACCGAAATAAAAAAGAAATATGGATATAAAAGAACTGACATCTACTGACAATTTCTTCTTATTGGCAGGTCCTTGTGTCATTGAAGGTGAAGATATGGTTCTGCGTATAGCCGACCATGTGGTGAATGTAACCCGTCGTTTGAATATTCCTTATGTGTTTAAGGGTTCTTATCGTAAGGCTAATCGTTCACGTTTGGATTCCTTTACTGGGATAGGGGATGAAAAGGCATTGAAGATATTAGCTAAGGTTCGCAACACGTTTGGTGTACCTGTGGTAACGGACATACACACTGCTGATGAGGCCGAAATGGCAGCTCAGTATGTGGATGTGTTGCAGATTCCTGCATTCCTTTGCCGACAGACCGATTTGTTGGTAGCTGCTGCAAAAACAGGGAAAGTGGTAAACATCAAGAAAGGCCAATTCCTTTCGGCCGGTGCCATGCGATTTGCTGCTGAGAAGGTAGTGGAGGCCGGTAATCCCAATGTTATGCTTACTGAACGGGGAACTACTTTCGGTTATCAAGACCTCATTGTTGATTATCGTGGTATTCCTGAAATGAAGTCTTTCGGTTTTCCTGTCGTATTGGATGTTACCCATTCCTTGCAACAACCCAATCAGACGTCGGGTGTTACGGGCGGTATGCCCCAATTGATAGAGACGGTGGCTAAAGCTGGTATTGCTGTTGGTGCTGATGGTATCTTTATCGAAACTCACGAAGACCCTTCCGTTGCTAAGAGTGACGGTGCCAACATGCTTCGTTTGGATTTGTTGGAAGGCTTGTTGGAAAAACTGGTGCGTATTCGTGAAGCGGTGAGATAATGTGCTAATGTGCTAATGTGTCAATGTTCTAATGGGATTAATGTTCAATATGCTAATGTTTTAATGTTATCGTGCCGCACGGTTATTGGCATATTAGCACATTAATCACATTGGCATATTAGCACACATTAGCACATTATTCTTATCCAATTTTGCTGATTTTTCTCAGTCGGTCTTCGTCGATGAGTTTTATCTTTCGTCCGTCGATGGTGATGAGCTTTTCAGCAGCAAAGATGGAGAGGGTGCGGATGGCATTGGATGTTGTCATGTTTGACAAGTTGGCCAGGTCTTCGCGGCTCAGATAGATGCTGAGGGTTGACTCATCTTCTTCCACACCGTAACTTTCTTTCAGGAAAAGCAGTGCTTCGGCCAAGCGGCCGCGGATATGTTTTTGTGTGAGGTTTACGGTACGTTCGTCGGCAATGCCCAAATCGATGGATAGCTGGCGGATAAAGAATTGGGCAAGCTGGTTGTTCTCGGCAATCAGTTTGGTGATGATGTTCATGGGGAACATGCAGATGACCGAAGGTTCGAAAGCTGCAGCTGCCGTTACATATTCTTCGTTGGCAAAATAGGCGCGGTAAGCAAAGTATTCAACGGGCTTCATCACACGGATAATTTGGGTACGTCCTCCCACACCATCCTTATATATCTTTACTTTACCACTGAGCAGACACATAATGTGCGTCGGTTTGTCGCCTTCGCAATAGATAATTTCGTTTTTCTTGAATCGTTGTATGGTGAATTCCTTAGCAAGCAATGCCCGTTGTTGCTCGTTCAAGGGCTGCCACAAATCGGCAATGCTCTCTGTGATTTCAGCCAATGTTAATTCTCTTCTTACCATTATTCTGCTCTATAATTATGTTTTAGAGCACAAAATTAGTAAGAATAAATCATATATAGTGCTATTTTGCTTCAAAAAAAGTCATATTTACCATAAAAAAGCGTTTATAGTAGAAATAATCGTTAACAAATGGGTGGAATGACGTCGCTTTCCTATATATTTGTCGGGTGAAATGAAAAAGTCGCTTACTCTGTCTTGTAGGCATCTTCAGCGGCATGTTGTCGTGTGTATGTTGCTTGCTCTTTTTCCCTTGTCTCTGTTTGCGGAAAAGGAGGGGGGCGGTGTGTCTGTAGGAAGACTGTTTTCATCGGACGACACCGTGTTGATGAATTTATTCAATACTGTATCACAACATGCAGAAACAGTGCATCAGTATCAGGCACAGACGTATGTCCGTTCACAGTATAAAGTGCATAAACGCAATGCGTTGATACGTCTGGTGCCCTCGATGTTCAAGTTCTATGATGGCGTGTCGGATTATTTGACAGAATCAGTAGGTGAAGTACAGTATGTGGCGCCTGATGTCTATCACATGAAATTGCGTGCGTTGAGCGGGACTTTCCGACGCAATCAGGTGGGATTGTATAATGCGTTGGAGTTTCTGAATGTGAATGTCTATTCGCCGACAACGTTGCTTCCCGACAAGTTGATTTCTCCCTTCAACCGGCGTGCGGTGAAGTATTATGACTATTATCTTGATTCTATAACGGGACCTCCCGATTCGCCAAACTATTGTATACGCATTGTGCCGCGCAACAATGGGATACAACTGGTGGACGGTACGGTGGTGGTCAGCCACGGCACGTGGTTGGTTCGCGAACTGACGTTGCATGGAAGGATTGACCTGGTTGATTTCACCTTGCATGTACAGATGGGCGAGGGCGAGGGTAGGGAGCTGTTGCCCGCAAGGTGTGATGTGAACCTGATGTTCCGTTTCCTATGGAATAGGATTGAGTCGGATTGTTCGGCTTTCTTCTCGTACGATGATTTGGTGTTGGATGGGGATGAAGAGGTGGAATCCCCTGCTTCGGTTTCGGATGAATACGATCTTACCCAGCAGTATCTGTTGAAATGCGATGATTCGGAGGTGGTGTATGATACGGCCTATATTGCGCCATTCCGGCCGGTGCCATTGGATACGACTTTGCAGAAGATGTATGCCGATTTCAATTTCCTCAAGCAGGAGCAGGCTTTGGCAAAGCCCCTTGCCAAACGTAAGAACAGAGTCTTTTGGGGGAATGTGAGTGATGCCCTTACGGACAGTTATACGCTGGACTTGAACAAGTTGGGGCATTTCCGCTTTTCGCCTATTCTTGATTTGGGTATGTTGAGTTATAGCCCAAGCAAAGGAGTGTCGTATAAGCAGCAGTTCAACTATTATCGTGTATTCAAGGATAACCGTCTGTTCAAGGTATCTCCTAAGGCAGGATATAATTTCACCCGTAAGGAGTTATATTGGAGTGCTGATTTTGATTTTTATTATGCTCCTGAGCGATTGGGTGCATTCACCCTCAAGGTGGGTAATGGAAACCGCATCTACACAAGTCGTATAATGGACAAGTTGAGTCAACAACGGGATACCCTTGTCGATTTTAGTAAACTTAACTTGAACTACTTTAAGGATATGTATGTGCAGGTGGGAAACCGTATTGAAATTTCCAACGGCTTACAACTCTTTACGGGCATAGATGTGCATCGACGCAAGGCCGTCCGTCCGTCTGAATTGGTGGTAAAGGATGAGTTGCAACGTCCTACATCGTTTTTCATGCAACCAACCTATATCACCTTTGCTCCGCGTGTAAAAGTGGTTTGGACACCGGGTCAGTATTACTACATGGATGGCCTTCGGAAAGTGTATCTGCACTCCAATTTTCCCACATTCTCCCTTGACTACGAGCATGGTTTCAAGGGAGTAATGGGAAGCAACGGTTCCTATGGGCGTATGGAAGCCGACATCCACCAGTGTATCCGCCTCTCTTCCGTGTCCAACCTCTATTATCGGTATGGCGGGGGAGTGTTTACTGAGCAGAAAGGAGTGTACTTTGTTGACTTTGCCAACTTCTCACGTAGCAACCTGCCTGTAGGGTGGGAGGATGAAATCAGTGGAGCCTTCCACCTGCTTGGTAATGATTGGTACAACTCGTCGCGTTGGTACAGCCGTGCCCATCTGACCTTTGAAGCTCCCTTCATCATACTGCCACGCACGCGTAGCCATCAGGGTATTGTACATAGCGAGCGCCTGTACGGCAGTATCCTCTACACCACCCACTTGCATCCATACGTGGAGCTTGGATACGGCATCGGTACCTATCTGTTCAACCTGGGTATCTTCACCAGCAATGTCAACGGCCAGTTTCACGAGGTCGGATGCAAGTTCACATTCGAACTATTCAGTCGGCGGTAAATTCCTGTTTGCAAAGGCTATACTTCCTATACTTCTATCCCTTTGAATACCTGTTTCTATAAGCTTTAGTCCTATGTTTGTCTTTTTGTAGAAAAGGTTGACTCCCAAGATTCAACCTAATGCAAGGAAATAAAAAGCGAATTAATCGTAGTTATTCAGAGAAGAATGCTCTATTGCATGACTTATTGGAAGATTACTACTTGAATCATTT
>JAFWYQ010000040.1 GCA_017517605.1 Bacteroidaceae bacterium | reverse complement strand
AATGTGGTGTTGCCCGCCTCGGACTATGCCTTGGAGGGTGTGACCATCCGCGAGATGCACCGCCAGACGGGGCAGAATGTGCGCATACAGAGCGAGCAGGCCAAGCTGATGCCCACCGCCACGGGCAATGCCGTGGAGGAACTGATTGCCACACAAGCGGGTGTGAGCAGCCACAACGAGCTGAGTTCGCAATACAATGTGCGTGGAGGAAGTTTTGATGAAAACAGCGTGTATGTGAACGGGATAGAAATATATCGCCCCCTGCTTGTCCGTTCGGGTCAGCAGGAGGGTCTCAGTTTCATCAACCCCGACATGGTGGAGAGCATCCAGTTCTCCTCCGGGGGATTTGAGGCGAAGTATGGCGACAAGATGTCGTCCGTGCTCGACATACAATATAAAAAGCCGAAGAAGTTCGAGGCCACGGCACAGGCAAGCCTCCTCGGCGCAGGGGCTTACGTGGGATTCTCGACCAAGACGTTCAGCATGATGAACAGCATCCGTTACAAGACGAACCGCTCGCTCGTGGGCACCATGGACACCGAGGCGGAGTACACACCCCGCTTCATGGATTACCAGACGTGCCTCAGCTGGACACCCAACAAGCGGTGGGAGGTGGGATTCATCGGCAACTTCTCGCAAAACAGCTACGAATTCATTCCCAAGAACCGCGAGACGAAATTCGGCACCATGAACGATGTGCGCACCTTCACCGTCTACTTCGACGGGCAGGAGCGCGACCTCTTCCGCACCCTGTTCGGAGCGCTGAGTGTGACGCGCCACATCGACACCCACAACAGCATCAGCCTGCAGGCATCGGCCTTCGGCACCAAGGAGGAGGTGGCCTTCGACATTGCGGGCGAATATTGGCTGGATGCCGAGACGGAGAACGAGAGCCTGGGCGTGGGTACCTACATGGAGCACGCCCGCAACTACTTGAACGGACATGTGCAGACCCTTGCCTTGAAGGGGCACCACAACTTGCTGAGCGGACACCGCCTGGCATGGGGAGCCGACGTGCGCCGCGAGCTGTTCAACGAGCGTTCGCGCGAGTGGGAGATGCGCGATTCGGCCGGATACTCCCTGCCCCATCAGAGCGACAAGCTGGAGTTGATATACAGCCTCAATCTGCCCAAGCAAAAGACCCGCAGCACGCGCCTGTCGGCTTATGTGCAGGACACCTACCGCATGGCTTCGCCCCTGGGGCTGTGGACACTGAATGCAGGCCTGCGCATGGCCTATTGGGATTGGAACAGGGAGTTGATTGTCAGTCCCCGCGCCTCGATTGGCCTTGTGCCGGCTTTCAACGAGGACTTCACCTTCCGCCTTGCCACGGGCCTCTACTACCAGGCACCCTTCTACAAGGAGTTCCGCGACACCACTACGACGGGACACTCCACCACCGTCACGCTGAACAGGGACATCAAGTCACAGCGCTCGCTGCACTTCGTCCTTGCGGGCGATTACAAGTTCCGCATGGGCAACCGCAACTTCAAGTTCACGGCCGAGGTGTACTACAAGCTGCTCTCGAACTTAGTGCCCTACAATGTGGACAATGTGCGCATCAACTACTACGGTCGCAACGCGGCACGCGGCTATGCGGCGGGCATCGACCTGAAGCTGTTCGGCGAGTTTGTGCCCGGCACCGACTCGTGGATTACCTGCTCCATCATGAAGACCGAGGAGAAAATCAATGGCCGGTGGCTGCCCCGCCCCACCGACCAGCGGATGAACCTCTCGCTCTTCTTCACCGACTATTTCCCCGGCACCGACCGATGGAAGATGAGCCTGCGCATGAACTATGCCGACGGCCTCCCCTTCGGCCCTCCGCACAGTGGACGGGAGGAGCACATCTTCCGTGCACCGGCCTACAAGCGGGTCGACCTGGGTATGCAGTATCGCCTGCTCAACAACGAGGAGTGGGAGCACCGCACAGGCCTTGCCCAATACTTCCGCAACGTATGGCTGGGCGTGGATGCGCTGAACCTTTTCGACTTCAGCAACGTCAACTCCTACTATTGGATAACGGACGTAAACAACCACCAGTCGGCCATCCCCAACTACCTGACCGAGCGCACCCTCAACCTGCGCGTGATGTGTGAATTCTGAGAGTCCCCCCCCACCACACGAAGGCGTCTTCTGTAGGGTGGCCATATATCACTCTTTTTCAGGCATTTGCCTACCCAAAACTCAGCATCCACAAGTCCGACGCTTTCTACTCTTCAGCAGAAAGCTTTCTATTCTCTTACAGAAAGCTTTCTGCCTTTCAGTAGAAAGCTTTCCGTCGAAGGGCAGAAAGCTTTCCATCGGAAGGTGGAGCACTTTCCGTTAAAAGATGGAACACTTTCCGTCGGAAAATAAAATGCGTTCCGCTGGAAGACAGAATGCCTTGCGTCGGAGAACCACCATCAGCTACTCCCCATAGGGAGAGATAGGGTTTCGTTTTCATATTCGATAGGGGAATTTCATTGTTCACAGCCGCAAAAACACGAAAAAGGAAGGAAAAAGCAAGAGGCGAGAAGAGATTTTGCCGATTTTTCATTACCTTTGCCCCCACTGTAAATAATAAGGTATAAACAATCATAACAAACGGACAATGAAAAAAGCAATTATCGGTATGGCTATCGCAGCACTGGCCGCCTGCACCCCCAAGCAGGAGAATCCCCTGATGGCTGACTCGGCCCTCCCCCACGGCGCACCCGAGTTCAGCAAGTACGAATCCACCCACTACGAGGCCGCCTTCCTCGAAGCCTTCAAGCAGCAACGGGCAGAGATTGACGCCATCGTGGCCAACACGGAGGCTCCCACCTTCGACAACACCATCGGCGCACTGGAGCGCAGCGGACGCCTGCTGAGCAAGGTGGTGGGCGTGTTCTACAACCTGAACGAGACGGATGCCGACGCCACCATGAAGGAGACCGAGAAGAACATCACCCCGCTGATGACCGAGCACAGCGCCTACATGACGATGAACGAACCCCTCTTCGCCCGCATCAAGGCCATCTACGACAACAAGGCCAACCTCAGCCTCACACGCGAGCAGGAGATGGTGCTCGACAAGTACTACCGCACCTTCGTCAACGGCGGTGCCCTCCTCAATGCCGAGCAGAAGAAGCAGTACATGGAGATTGAGAAGCAGCTCTCGCTGGCCATGATCAAGTTCGGCGACAACGCCCTGGCCGAAACCAACGCCTACGAACTCCTCATCACCGACGAGAAGGACCTTGCCGGACTGCCCCAAAGCGCCATCGACGCCGCACGCGAACTGGCACAGGCCACGGGCAAGGAGCAGGGATGGCTCTTCAACCTGCAGAAGCCAAGCTGGATACCCTTCCTGCAATATGCCGACAACCGCGACCTGCGACGCGAGATGTACCTGGCCTACATCAACCGTGGCGACAACAACAACGCCAACGACAACAAGGCCGTCATCGCCGAAATACTGAAACTCCGCCAACAGAAGGCACACCTCTTCGGATTCGACAACTTCGCCCAATACCAGCTGGAGGACAAGATGGCCAAGACCCCCGAAGCCGCCTACGACCTGCTGATGACCATCTGGAATGCAGCCCTGCCCAAAGCCAAGGCCGAAGCAGCCGAACTCCAGAAGATGATGGATGCCGAAGGCAAGGGCGAGAAGCTGGAGGCTTGGGACTGGTGGTACTACACCGAGAAACTCCGCCAACAGAAATATGCACTGAGCGAAAGCGAACTGCGCCCCTACTTCTCGCTGGAGAACGTGCGCAAAGGCTCGTTCATGGTGGCCGAGAAACTCTTCGGCGTCACCTTCCGCCCCATCGAAGGGCTTGACATCTACCACCCCGAAGTGGAGACCTTCGAAGTGCTCGACAGCGACGGCTCACACCTCGCACTCTTCTATGTGGACTACTTCCCCCGCGCCACCAAGCGTGCCGGTGCATGGATGAACAACATCGTGGAGCCCTCCAACGTGGATGGCGAAAACAAGCGCCCGATGATTGTCAACGTGTGCAACTTCACCCGCCCCTCGGGCGACACACCCTCGCTGCTCACCATCGACGAGGCACGCACCCTCTTCCACGAGTTCGGACACGCCCTGCACGGTATGCTCACCCAAGCCAAATACCCCACCGTGGCAGGCACCAACGTGGCACGCGACTTCGTGGAGCTGCCCTCGCAAATCATGGAGCACTGGGCCATCGAACCCGAAGTGATGAAACTCTATGCCACACACTATCAGACGGGCGAACCCATCACCGACGAACTCATCGCCAAGATGCAGGCCACCTCGTCGTTCAACTCGGGATTCGAGACCGTTGAACTCGTAGGCGCAGCCCTGCTCGACATGGAGTACCACATGCAGGACGACTACACCACCTTCGAAGCCAACGCCTTCGAGAAGAGCGTGGCCGACAAGATTGGCCTCATCCCACAGATTGCCTTCCGCTACCGTGGCCCCTACTTCAACCACGTGTTCAACGGTGGCTATGCCGTAGGCTACTACAGCTACCTGTGGGCCGAAGTGCTCGACGCCGACGGATTCGAAGCCTTCAAGGAAAACGGCATCTTCGACGAAGCCACCGGACGCAACTATCGCAAGAACATCCTCGAAATGGGTGGTAGCGAAGAGCCGATGACCCTCTACAAACGATTCCGTGGTGCAGAGCCCAATCCCGAAGCACTGCTGCGCAATCGTGGATTGATTAAGTAAAGGAACTATTGGTTCAAGGTTTAAACGGTACGTTTTTTAGAACACGGAGACACAGAGGCACAGAGTTTTGTTTTAATTGAAGAGAATTTCTCTGTGTCTCCGTGTCTCTGTATTCTAATCAAATAGGATATACACCTTGAACTTTGAACCTTGAACTCCCCCTATAATCCGTATTCATAAAATTACAACGAATTTCATTATGCGAAAAACTATTTATTCGACTATCTGCCTGTTGGCATCTATCATAATAACCAGTTCGTGCACTCAACAAGAAGACCAGCTGGTGGTAAGCACCGAATCGGGTAAGGTGAAAGGTTTTGACCAGGAAGGGACTATGGCCTTTTTAGGTATCCCCTATGCCAAAGTGGAGCGCTTCATGCCCCCACTTCCTGTTGACAAATGGGATACCATACGTGTGTGCGACCATTGGGGACCACAAGCCATGCAACCCACCAACGGACGACCCTTGGGCGAGGACGAAATGTCGGAGAACTGCTGCGTGCTCAACGTGTGGACAACCGACACCAAGGCCAACAAACCCGTGATGCTGTGGCTTCATGGAGGAGGTTTCGACTCGGGCACCTCGGCTTGGAACCCCGGCATGGGACTGGCCAAGAAGGACGTGGTGGTGGTGAGCGTAAACCACCGCTTGAACATCCTCGGCTTCCTCGACCTCTCGGCCTGCTCTGACAAGTACAAGCAATCGGGCAACGTGGGTATGCTCGACGTAGTGGCCGCACTGCATTGGGTGAAGAACAACATCAGCCAGTTTGGAGGCGACCCCAACAACGTGACCATCTTCGGCGAATCGGGCGGAGGCGGAAAGGTAGGCACACTGATGTGTATGCCCTCGGCCAAGGGACTCTTCCACAAGGCCATCATTATGAGCGGCACCATCCTCAACGTGAACACCCACGAAATGACACAGACACTGGGTAAGGCCGTGCTCGACGAATTGGGAATCGCACCCGACGAAATCGACAGAATCAAGGATGTGCCCTACCACGAACTCCACAAGGCAGGACAACGCGCCATGGCCGCAAGCATCGGTGTGCGCCGACCGGGTACTCCCATGATGTGGGGATTCGGCCCTACACCCGATGGCGAAACCCTCCTGCAACAACCCTTCCAACCGGGCTTTGCCGACATATCGGACAACATTCCCCTGGTGATGGGAACCACCTTCAACGAATTGCAACGCCTCGCCTACAACCGACCCATGACCGAAGAGCAGGCACGCACCCAACTTGAACGCACCTTCGGTGACGAGACGGACGACTACATCAAAGCCTTCCGCGAGACCTACCCCAACCACACGCCGCAGGACTTGGTGAGCATCGACTGGCTCTTCCGCGCCAAGACACTCATCACCATCGACCACATCGGAGGCAAACGACAGGCACCCACATACGCCTATATGTTCACTTGGCGCTCGCCCGTGTCGTTAGGCTCGGTGCATGGCAACGAGTTGAACTTCTGCTTCAACACCCTCAACCTCTCATCGCGCGAATTGCCCGAAATCAAGCCCGATGACCAGCACTTGAGCAACCTGATGAGCCGCTCGTGGGCACAATTCGCCCACACAGGCAACCCCAACGTGGAGGGATTGCCCGAATGGGAGGCTTACACGGCCGAGAATGGCGAACTGATGATACTCGACCACTCGTGCTACATCGCCAACAACCACGACCGACGCTTGCAGGAAATCATCAACCGCCATTGCTTCAAGCAACTCGATGAGTTCCACCAGAAGCAAATGGAGAAATAACCCACTTGGCATAATGGCAACCAACAAAGACCTTGTGCAATACATTGCCGACCAGATGGCACGCGCTGGCGAAGTGACCTTCAAGAAGATGTTTGGCGAATACGGCCTGTACCTCCATGGGAAATTCTTCGCCATGGTGTGCGACGACCACCTGCTGTTCAAGCCCACCGAAGCCGGGCGCCAACTGTTGGGCACCCCCATCCTCCGCGAGCCATACCCTGGAGGCAAGCCCTGCTTCTACGTGGAGAATGTGGATGACCACGAACTACTCTCCTCCCTCGCCATTGCCACATGCAAAGAGCTGCCGGAGGGGAAGACGCGAGGATAAGAATTCTTTCACTTAAAATGCAAGCCACGAAATTATAAATCCAACTTATCTTTTATCCTTTTAAAATAGTCTAAATATTCTATTTCTCCACTTCCCTTTTCTTTTCTTCCTTTTTCTATTAAAAAACATTTGAAGAGATTGTAAATCCAAGTGATTTATACGATATTTGCACTTCGTAACAAGCCTATAAGCTATGAACAAAAATAAGAACTGCAACGAACTGCCATCCGTCCGGATAGAGAGGGAATTGTCCCTTCATACCGAAATATCAAATGAACTGCTGAACAAGTATCAGAAACCTCACCGTATGGAATTGGGATGCTTTTTGATAGTGAATTGTGGTGAAGTATGCTTGTCTATAAACCTGATGAAGTATAAAGTAAGAGGAAAATCTATCATCACTATCTTGCCACGCCACATTCTGCAGATTGTAAGTTGCAGCAGCGATTTCCGTTGCGAAATCATCGCTTTCCAGCCCGAGTTCGTGCAAGAGATGGAGTTGGTGCGCAACTTTGTATCACACTTGACAACCATCGAACAGCGTCCCATTCTGATATTGAATGCCGAAGAGGATTCATTCATCCATGAGTTGTACAATCTGCTCTTCCGCGTACACCAACGGATACAACAGGAGCAAGGTGAAGTGAAAGGGGTCATCTCCTGCCTGCTGATGTCCTTCTTTTACGGTCTGTGCGCTATGTACGACAAGCATGGAATCGAGATTTCTATCAAACACCTACCACGACAAGAAGAGATTGCCAACCGTTTTCGGACACTTGTTTTTGAACACTGCAACAAAGAGCGCACGGTGTCCTACTATGCCGACAAGCTCTGCATCACCCCAAAATACTTGAATACATTAGCAAAAGAGACTACGGGCAAATCGGCTTGGCACTTTATCAACGAGGCTGTAATCCTCGAAATAAAAGCACGGCTAAAGTCTTCAAGCGAAACCATTCTGCAGATTTCGGAATCTATGAACTTCCCCAATCCTTCTTTTTTCTCCAAATATTTCCGTAAGAATACAGGCATGACACCAACGGAGTATCGGGCTACGGTATGAAAGTTTATCTTCCATCCTTTCCTGCTCGAAACGATGACAATCTTCAAGAATGAATCTGTTCATCTTTTGCCTTGGTATTAACCGACTTATGTTTGTAGCCCTCGTAAGGGAATAAAAGGACAAATGCCACACAGGCAATACCACCGTAGATGGTCCATCCCGAAATCTCTTTCAGTGCAACCAATGTAGCTTGTACTTGAATGGAACCTTTGGCCGACATGGAGGCCATCTGTGTAGCTTCGTCGTAGCTTCGTCCCTGCATCATCATGCCCATGCGGGTGCGGTTGAATGTAACAGCTACCTCAGATGTAGCATCACTCTCGGCAGCAAAGCGTTCTACATAGTGCTGTGTGCGATGATAGATGGCATTGGAATATGCAGAAGCTCCCACAACAGGGCCCATTACACCACGAAACGCCAACATGAGAAATATCCACGTTCCAATCTGCCGGTTGGCATCCTGCAACTTATGAATCCCATAGTAACCACAATAGGCATACAACATTAACATTCCTGTAGAACGCAAGAAAGTCGGAAGATACACTTGCGAAAACTCTATCATTGTTTGGAATCGGAAATACAATAACACAGCCGAAAGGGTTATCAGCGAAAATCCCAATGCGGCAATCCACCGGGCATGACACTCTTTTTTTATCATAACAATATTGAGCAAAACTCCCAATACAAATCCGGCAAACTGCCACTTGGCGATGCCAGCCGATTGGATTGTGTCAAGTTTCACACCTAATCCCATGATGGCACTAACCAATGCAGAACTTGAAGACAAGAACATCACAAGGAAAAATCCTATCAGAGCAAAGACGACACCATTCCTCATCAAAGCACTGAAGTCTATCAGATGAGACTTGCATTGGGCATGTTGGAGGAAAAGAACACCCATAGACAACACGGCCGTACAAGCTGCTATAGAGATGCGTGTGTCATCAAACCAGTCATAGGTTTTACCGTATGTGAAGATATAGCATACCGATATGAACAGCAAAGCATATGGAATGGCCTGACAAATGGAAGGCAATGCTAACTCTACCCGCCCCCGCTCTCTGTCAGGAACCAACAGCACCAAGACAATTAACATAGCGATGATGGCCACCCCCATGACAACAAGATAAGAGTACTGCCAACGATAATGATAGGCTACATAACTTGTGACATAGTTTCCCAGCTGGCCAATTGAAAGGAACAGCATATAAAGCAGGTTCAAAGCCATGCCACGAGTGATATTCATCTCTTCGATTTGTTCTTGCGGAGTAGCTTCGGGCGGAGCTAACACATAAGAAACATTGACACCAATGACTCCCTCAGCAATACTGAATATAACTGTAAGAATAACTGTAACTCGGACTATTCCCATCAGGAAATTGCAGACCACTATCAAGGCAACCGAATCTGTCAATGCGCATATGCCACTCAATGCCATCAGCATCAAAAAACCGGATAACAGCAGGTCGCGGAAGCGGAATGTCCGAACAACATGAAAGACAAACGGGCCTGCAATCATCAAGCCGCAAGCTGATGCAAAGTTTGCAAACATGATGTGTTCGGACAGGATGCCCATACCCGATGACATCTCAGAGATATTGCTGCTGTATGCGCCACTAATCAGTGTAGCAGGAATAAGAAGCAACACCAACGCCAATGTCCCTAACCAAACAGGAACCCACCGGTTGAACAGAGGGGGATTGTCCTTTATAAGACAAGAATCAGGAAATTTCATCTTATACTGATTATTCGGTTTTCACTACCGCCATCATACCGGCGGCCAGTTTACGATTATCCTCTTCTGACAATCTCACAAAATCGATGCGCACAGGAATGCGTTGCTGAATCTTCACGAAGTTTCCGGCTGAATTATCTGTAGGCACCATTGAATACTTGGAACCGGTGGCAGCTGAAATGTGCGAGATGACTCCCTCAAACTCCTCGTTGGGCCACGCATCTACGGTAATGAGGACCTTCTGCCCCACGGAAAGGTTCCTTATCTGAGTCTCTTTATAATTGGCTATAATCCACTTCTGTTCATCGGGCAGTATGTTGGTTATGGCTTGACCTGCACTTACCAACTGCCCCACTTCCAATGCGCGGCGACCAAGCCAACCGTCGCAAGGAGCCGTCACCACAGTGTAGGAAAGGTTCAGCCGTGCCATTTCTACAGCTGCCGTCGCACGGAGTATGGCGGCTTCTACACTTGCCTGCTTGTTCACCACCTCGGTAACCGAAGAGTTTGCCGTGCGTTTCTGTTGTCTGACGGACTCCAACTTTGCTTCCAGAGCTATCAGTTCGGTCTCTATCTGTTCCAACTGGATTGGTGTAGCGGCATTCCGTTTGACCAGATTCTCATAGCGTGTCTTGTCCTTGCGTAACTTGTTTATGCGAGCTTGAATCTCTTCAATCGACGAATCATACACCAACACACTGTTTTCGGTTCGGTCGAGCGTGGCACCTATCACACTCTTGCCAGCATTGGCATCCTTCAGTGCAGCCTCAGCCTCCATCAGACGGATTTTGTGCTCACGGTTGTCGATGATGAGCAGGGTGTCCCCCTTGTGTACATACTGGTGTTCGGTGAAACGGATTTCGTGGATATAACCTGATGCTCTCACATTGATGGAGGAGATATACTGTTCCACTTGTGCATCATCCGTAGTTGTGGTCTTGTCAAATCCCCACAAGAGTGCACCTATCCACACCAATCCCACACAGAGGATAATTACTCCCAAAATGGTAAGAATCTTACCTGATTTATTCTTCTGTTCCATTGTTTATTCTTTAATTACTTGTTTGTTTTTCTGTCAATAGATTGAGTTGTCCCGTCAGTTTCAGCAAAGCCAGTTCCGATACCTTATAATTATATAGAGCCGACACATAGCCGTTCTGTGCTTCGCTCATGCGCATTTCATCCTGTAGAAGGTCACTCATCGAAGCTACTCCCTCTTTGTATTGGTCAGTTGTCACCAGATAGACATTTTCTGCCAGACGGTAATTATCGGTTTGCTGCTGCACAGTACGTACACTGTTGTACCAGTTGTTCATGGCATTTCCATATTGTGTCTGCAAATTCTTACGCGTATCCTCAATGGTAAGTTGCAGAGTATTGTACTGTGCATTGGCTTTCTGCCGTTTGTGATATTTGGCCATGCCATCAAAGATGGGCACCTTCAGCGAAAGTCCCCACGAAGTGGTGTTATACCAACGATTGGTGGGATGGTTATGGAAATAGTTCTCGAAGTGATCTGTAAAGGCCGTATAACTCAAGTTTCCTACCAACGAAAGTGAAGGCAGATAGGCATGATTGATGGCTTTTTTCTGTTTCTTAATCAACTCTGCTTGTAAATCCAGCAATTGCAGTTCGTAGAGCGATGAAGAAACGCCTCCCAAAAGATGATCATCATCAAAGGTGTCGTTCACCTCAATGGTTTCCAACACAATGGATGTCTCGGGAGAGAGGTCAAGCATATAGCGCAACAGGTTGAACTGTTGTTCAAGCATTGCCTTGGCATTGTCAAGTTTCACTTGCAGCGTCTTCAGGTTTATCTCCACCCGTTGCACATTCACCTGCAATGCCATGTCATTCTCGTAAAGAGCTTGCGTAATACCTAACAGCTCCTCTAACCGGCCAATATTCTTCTGTGTCAGCTTGATTTGTTCTTCAGTCGTCTGCGCCAAATAGTAGAGTTTCCCGATTTCTATCGTCAAGTCCTCTTTTGCTTTTTCGTAGGAGGCTTGACTGATGCTTACCATCTTCTTAGCGACTTCTGTTCCTGTGTAGAGCGTCTGGTCATAAAGCGGCAAACTCAGTTGTATCCCTCCCGTCGTGGTGTAGCGCAAGCCCTGACTGGCCATATAGGGAGCATCCACCCCCAAAAGTCTGCCCATATTGCTACCATCGCTCAAACTGGTTCCCCGATGCACATTATTTACAAAGTTTCCGAATCCCTGAATTACGGGCAAGAGTCGGGCACGATTCTCTGACAATCCGATTTTTGACACCCTGACCTCTTCAGTCCTCTTCTTCAATCCGATATTGTTCTCCATACCTATACGGATGCAGGCTTCAAGCGTCAATGTGTCCGCGTCGGCAGCCTTGCATTCCATTGCTCCGACAAGCAGTGGAGCCAATAATAAACAAGTCCATTTCATATCACTTCTTACATCTTAGAAAATCGGTTGCAAAGTTCTATAAAATAGGTGAATTAATTATTTTCCATTTTACCCCAAATAGGGTCAAAAAAGAGTTTTCCGAATGCGCCTTATGGATAAAATACCTATTCCACTAACATCAGATAAAGGAACATTCATTTATGTATGTGGATAACCACGAACTACTCTCCTCCCTAGCCATTGCCACATGCAAAGAACTGCCGGAGGGGAAGAAGCGGGGATAAGTTTTTAGGGGTTCTCATTATCAGCGCAGGATATTTGCGGCCATTCGCAAAATGTCCTGCGCTGACATTTTTGTGCATACAGCGATGCACAAAAATGCATTAGTGAATGCACGTTTGTGCATTAGTGGATGCACAAATGTGCAGAGCGTAATGCACAAACGTATGCAAGTGGATAATTAAAAACAGGAAGGCGGAGATGAGAGAAATCCCCCACTCTTACCATTCGTAGAGCCAATCATAGCGGTCAAACTCGACGGGAGCAGTAAGGCCATGGCTGACAAGAATCGCTCCGACCTTGCGTTGCATGGCGGGATACATGGGTTTCTCGCCCTTCAACAGGTAGTAATAGTCGCGTCGGCACACCAAAGAACATATTTTGGCTCTCACATGACAGACCTCACCCGAGGGGACTTTGGCCAAAGCCCGTTTGAAGCCATAGGCAACGCGTTGCTTCTCGGCCTTGCAATAGTAGTGGCACGAAGTTCCTCCGGACCTATCCACCAACAAGGGGTTGACGGTCAGCATGGTCGTACGCGATGGAGTCAGGTCACGGGCGGACAATCCACGCATACAGGTGTCAGCCGTGGCACAATCAGCACAAAAACAGAAGGCAAAATTAGCCGGAGCATTGTCGCAGAAGTTGAAATCTTGATTCATAGCAGTGAGTATTTATTAGAGTTATGATTTTTGAGAAAATGCCTTGAAGATGGGCGCCGGACGTTGCGAAGTGCTGTCGTATCCGAACCAGTAGCCTTGTCCGTCGGGGCCGGTGGGGAGGTGGCAGAGGCGGAGCGACTCGTCATACACACCATACAGCACTTGCCAATCGGCGGGCGGTTGGAGCCGGCCACGCACCACATGCTCGGCAGGAGTCTTGCGCAGGGACATGCCTGCCTCTATCCATGCCACCGTGGCTTCGGTAGTGTAAGCGGGATAATGGTCGCGACAGAAGAGATAGAGCAATTCGCCACGACGCTCGAGACTCAAGGGTTGGTCGATGTAGTTGTGCACGGTCAGATAATCCAAAAATCGGTGCAGGAAATCCTCCTCATGGATGATGAGCCGACGGGTGAGCGCCTGCCAGGCGACGGTATTGTAATAGGCATCGAGCAGGCGCGAAAGGCGACGGGCCTCCTGCAACTGGGCACTGGTGATGGAGGCCGTCTCCAACACCTCGTACGGAGGAAGTGGAGAATAGCGGATGCCAAACTTCTCTGCATCGCGCCTCATCAGTGTGCCTGGCAGGAGTTTCAAAGACTCGAGTTGTATCTCACCGGCTTGATAGTTGGCCAAAGTGCGGACATCTTCGTAAATCTGTGCAAGGGTGTAGAGGGGAAGACCGGCAATGAGGTCGGCATGAGTGACCAGATTGGGCAACGAACAGAGGAAACGGAGTCCGTCGAGTGCCTGCTCAAGTGTGCCCTTGCGACGACTCATATCCAACACCTCCTGACGAAGGCTCTGAATGCCAGCCTCCAAATGGAGCAAACCATCGGGAAGGGTGGCCAGCACATCGCGCACCGATTGGGGAAGAAGTGCCGGATGTATCTCCAAATGAAAGCGCAAATGGGGATGAAACTCGGCAAACAGGTGCATCAGTCCGATGGCTTGACGGGGATGGAAATTGAACGTACGGTCGAGGACACGCACATCGCGGATACCGCGCTCACGGATGCGGACGAGCCTCCTGCGGATTTCGCCGATAGGAAGCACCCGGATAGGGTCGCCCACTCCACTGACACAAAAGGCGCATGTGTTGAAACACCCACGGGTAGTCTCCACCTGCACAAAGGGCTTGTCCCACGTGAACAGAGGACTCTCTTCGGGAGGGAGCAATTTGTCGAAGGCCATCACGCGGGCAAGACCACCGTCATGGTAATTAGCTACGAGTGATGAGCTACCAGTGACGAGTGATGAGCTACCAGTGACGAGTGACGAGTTTTGCGCTACATGGGCACTCTCCACTTGTAGCTTCTCCCACGTAGCTATTGGATTCTTCATTCTTCGTTCTTCACTCTTCACTCGTTGCCCCTCCAAATAGCACAATCCCTCAATCTCCGCCCACCTCTGAGGCTCATCCCACACGTCGAGCCAATGGGCAAAGCCCTCCTCGCCTTCGCCACGGAAGACGGCATCCACCTCGGGATGGCGGAGCAGATACTCCTCGTTGTCGCCCAAGAATTCAGGACCACCCAATATCACCTTCACACGAGGCAACAGAGCCTTCACCCTCGCCACAATGTGCAACAGATGCTCGTGCGTGAAGAGCCAAGCCGTGGCGCACACCACATCGGGCCTCTGCGCATAGATGGCCTCCACCACGGTGCCTATCACCTCGCTGGTGGTCGTGTGTACCACCTGCCACTCAACACCGGTGCGATTCATCACTTGCGCATGAAGCGCGGGCAAAGCCAACGAACTGTGGGCATACGAGCAATTGAGGTCAATCCAAAGTAGTTTCATTCAGGTTTCGTAAGTTCAACTCCCTGCAACTCATTCATTTGCGGAAGTTGAGTAGTTTTCATAAAAAGAGCCTATTCACACCACCATCCAAGCGGTTTTCATTCGGGTCGCAAAAGTACGAATGTTTTTTCAATCTCACCCATTCACCCATCCGTTTTTTCTCCCCCGTTGGGAAAAAAGTTTTTTCAGGTAGGGAGAAAAATGTTCACGCAAATCAGCCCCTTAGCACCCCCATTTTCACGAAAAGAAGACAACACTTTTACCACTTGGAAAGTTTCATTCACAATTATTCGCCAAAAAGTTTTGTCACTCCGAATATTTCCCCTAAATTTGCGGTGTGTTATTGAACATTAATTACGTAATTAACTTTAAATAAACCCATTATGAAAATTTCTCATATCGAACATTTGGGCATTGCTGTAAAAAGCATTGAGGAGGCACTCCCCTACTACGAAAATGTGTTGGGGTTGAAGTGCTACAACATCGAGACCGTTGAAGATCAGAAGGTGCGCACCGCATTTCTGAAGTGTGGCGAAACAAAGATTGAGTTGCTGGAGCCGACAAGCCCCGAAAGCACCATCGCCAAGTTTATCGAAAACAAGGGTGCAGGCGTTCACCACGTGGCTTTCGCCATCGAGGATGGTGTGGCCAACGCCTTGGCCGAAGCCGAAGAAAAGGGCATCCGCCTTATCGACAAGGCTCCGCGCAAGGGTGCCGAAGGATTGAGCATAGCCTTCCTCCACCCGAAATCAACACAAGGTGTATTGACCGAGTTGTGTGAATAATTTTTCAATTTGACCAAAAAGACTAATTGGACTTATTAGCCCCATTAGACTAATCAGCCCAACAAAAAACCATAAAACAATGAGCAAACAATTAGAAAGAATCAAGGAACTGGTGGAGCTGCGCACCAAAGCCCGCTTAGGCGGTGGCGAAAAGGCAATTGCCAAGCAACACGAGAAAGGTAAATATACAGCACGCGAGCGCATCGCCATGTTGCTCGACGAAGGCAGCTTCGAGGAGATGGACATGTTCGTCACTCACCGTTGCACCAACTTCGGACAAGAGAAGAAATCATTCTTGGGCGATGGCGTGGTAACTGGTAGCGGTACCATCGACGGACGCCTCGTTTACGTCTTTGCACAGGACTTCACCGTCTTCGGTGGTTCACTCTCAGAGACTATGGCACTGAAGATTTGCAAGGTTATGGATATGGCCATGAAGATGGGTGCACCCTGCATCGGCATCAACGACTCGGGTGGCGCACGCATCCAGGAGGGTATCAACGCCTTGGCCGGTTATGCCGAAATCTTCCAGCGCAACATCCTTGCATCGGGTGTAGTTCCTCAGATTTCAGGAATCTTCGGCCCTTGTGCCGGTGGTGCGGTGTATTCACCCGCTTTGACCGACTTCACGCTGATGATGGAGGGAACCTCATACATGTTCCTCACTGGCCCTGCCGTGGTGAAGACCGTTACTGGTGAGGACGTTACCCAAGAACAACTCGGAGGTGCCAGCGTACACTCAACCAAGAGTGGTGTGACACACTTCACCGCTCAGACAGAGGAAGAAGGTCTCGCCCTCATCCGCCAACTCCTCAGCTACATCCCCCAAAACAATCAGGAAGAGGCTCCGCGCATCGAGTGCGTTGACCCTATTGACCGTGTAGCAGACAACCTCAATGAAATCATCCCCGACAACCCCAACAAGGCTTACGACATGTACGAGGTAATCGGCGCCATCGTGGACAATGGCGAGTTCCTCGAAGTGCAGAAGGACTACGCCACCAACATCATCATCGGCTTCGCCCGCTTCAATGGCCAGTCAGTAGGTATCGTAGCCAACCAGCCTTGCCGCTATGCAGGTGTGCTCGATTGCAACGCCTCACGCAAGGGTGCACGCTTCGTACGCTTCTGCGACGCCTTCAACATCCCCATCGTGTCACTCGTGGATGTACCTGGATTCCTCCCCGGTACCGGTCAGGAGTACAACGCCGTAATCCTCCACGGAGCCAAGTTGCTCTACGCTTACGGAGAGGCTACTGTGCCCAAGGTGACCGTAACCCTGCGCAAGTCATACGGTGGTAGCCACATCGTGATGAGCTGTAAGCAGCTCCGTGGCGATATCAACTACGCATGGCCTTCTGCCGAAATCGCCGTAATGGGTGGTTCGGGTGCCGTGGCCGTACTCTATGCCAAGGAGGCTAAGGAGAAGGAAAATCCTGCTGAATACCTGGCCGAGAAGGAAGCCGAGTACACCAAGCTCTTTGCCAACCCCTACAATGCCGCCAAGTATGGCTACATCGATGATGTCATCGAACCGCGCAACACACGCTTCCGCATCATCCGCGCCTTGGCTCAGTTGCAGACAAAGAAGTTGACTAACCCGAGTAAGAAACACGGTAATATACCATTGTAAAATCAGTTGACAAAGGGGGACAAGTTTACAAGTTGACAGGGTCACACATCACTGAGTTCTCGTCAACTTGTCAACTAGTCAACCCGCCAACTCTAAAGAAATAAAAACCACATGAAAAAGTTTCATTTAGGAATACTTCTCTCCATCCTCTCGTTTGTAGGACTCACCTCTTGCAACGAAAATGTGGACGATACCTCCAAAGTGGTACTGAACGAAGTGCTTACGGTGAACGAGAGCAACTTCCAGGACGACTACGGCCTGCAAAACGCATGGATAGAGGTGTTCAACAAATCATTCGGAACGGTGGACATAGCCGGATACCAGTTGCGCGTAAGCAGCAAAGAAGGCGACACCGTGACCTACCGTATACCCAAAGGCGATGTGCTGACCAAAATCAAACCACGCCAACACGCCCTCTTCTGGGCAGATGGTGAACCCAACCGTGGTACCTTCCACACCACCTGCACATTGGATACCATCCGCACCAATTGGATAGGACTCTACGACAACGGAGGCAAGTTAATTGACCAAATCGAAGTGCCCGCCCTCGAAGCCGACCACTCCTATGCCCGTGTAGACGATGCTGCCAATGAATGGGTAGTGAAAGGTGGAGACAAAGCCAACAGCTACGTGACACCCAGCACCAACAACATGACCATTGAGAAGAACGCCAAGCAAGAGAAATTTGCCGAGGCCGATGCATCAGGTGTAGGTATGGCCATCACAGCCATGCTCGTGGTGTTCAGCGGATTGATTGTCCTCTACATCTCATTCCGTCTGTTGGGATTAGGTATGCAATCCAAGAAAGCCGAAGCACCCAAGCAAGAGGCCAAAACCGAAAGCACACCCGCACCCAAGGGCGATAGCAAAGAGGGCGAAATCTATGCCGCCATCGCCATGGCCTTGCACGAGGAGTTGGGCAATGTGCACGACATCGAGTCGGGCATACTCACCCTCTATCCTCGCGACTCTCAATGGAATGCAAAGCACTTGTTGCTGAGAAAATAATATTTGTGAGAACACAGAGACTCAAAGACACAGAGTAAAAAAGTGTCGTTTGTCCCTGTAAAACATTTAGAATAACGATAATAGGAACCTAAGAAACGAAGTATAGAATCAAATATCAAACACTCTGTGTCTCCGTGTCTCTGTGTTCCACACCAAAAACTAACAATAATGAAAGATTATAAATATGTCATCAACGGTAACGAATACAACGTTACCATCGGAGAGATTGAAGGCAACATGGCCAACGTAGAAGTGAACGGTGTTGCCTACAAAGTAGAAATGCCCGAAAGAGTGGAAGCACCGAAGCCCGTAGCTCGTCCCGTAGCACGTCCTGCTGCAGCACCAGCATCAGCACCAGCCGCCAAGCCCGCCGCATCAAGCGCAGGCAAAGCAGCCGTAAAGAGTCCGCTCCCTGGTGTAATCCTCGACGTGAAAGTAAACGTGGGCGATACCGTGAAGCGCGGACAGACCATCATCATCCTTGAAGCCATGAAGATGGAGAACAACATCAATGCCGACAAGGACGGAAAGGTTACGGCCATCAACGTGAAAACAGGTGAATCAGTACTCGAAGGTACAGATTTGGTAGTGATTGAATAATCAGTAGTTAGTCCTATTAGACCAATTGGACTCATTAGCCTAATTTGACCTATTAGACTAATTAGATCAATAAGACTAATTTAATTAAAGAAAACATCATGGGAGAATTTATCAATTTCTTAGGAAACAACCTCGCAGACTTCTGGACGTACACGGGCTTTGCCAACGCAACCCCCGGACACCTCATCATGATTCTGGTAGGCTTGGTATTCATCTATTTGGCCGTGGCCAAGGAGTTCGAGCCAATGCTGCTCATCCCCATCGGCTTCGGTATGCTCATCGGTAACATCCCCTTCAACACCGAAGCAGGCTTGCAGGTGGGTATCTACGAAGAGGGTTCTGTATTGAACATCCTCTATCAAGGTGTGACCTCCGGTTGGTATCCGCCACTCATCTTCTTGGGCATCGGAGCCATGACCGACTTCTCGGCACTTATCTCCAACCCCAAGCTGCTCCTCATCGGTGCAGCCGCCCAGTTCGGAATCTTCGGTGCCTACATGATTGCCCTTGCATTGGGCTTCGAGCCCGCCGAAGCAGGTGCTATCGGTATCATCGGTGGAGCCGATGGTCCTACCGCCATCTTCCTTTCATCCAAGCTGGCTCCTCATTTAATGGGTGCCATTGCCGTATCGGCTTACTCCTACATGGCCCTTGTGCCGGTTATCCAACCGCCCATCATGCGCCTGCTCACCACCAAGAAGGAGCGCCTGATGCGAATGCCGACTCCGCGCAAGGTGTCTCACACCGAGAAGGTCATCTTCCCCATCGTGGGTCTCTTGCTCACCACCTTCCTTGTACCGAGTGGTCTCCCCTTGCTGGGTATGCTCTTCTTCGGTAACTTGTTGAAGGAGTCAGGCGTTACTCGCCGATTGGCCGAGACGGCTCGTGGTCCGCTGATTGACACCATCACCATCCTGCTTGGTGTCACCGTAGGAGCTTCTACCCAAGCAAGCGAATTCTTGACTCTCGACAGTGTGCTCATCTTCGGTCTTGGTGCGTTGTCATTCATCATTGCCACCACATCGGGTGTCTTGTTCGTCAAGTTGTTCAACCTCATCCTGCCGAAGCACAAGCGCATCAATCCGCTTATCGGTAATGCCGGTGTATCAGCCGTGCCCGACTCGGCTCGTATCAGCCAGACAGTCGGTCTCGAATACGACCCCACCAACTACCTGCTCATGCACGCTATGGGTCCCAATGTGGCAGGTGTTATCGGTTCGGCCGTAGCTGCCGGTATCCTCCTCGGATTCTTGATGTAATTATAACATGAGTTCGATATAAAGGGCAGAGTAATTACAACTCCTCCCCTTATATCGAACTCACATTATAAACTCACATTAACATCACACACCATGAACAAAACAATTTTCTTGGCAATTATCTTGTGTTCATTGTCAATTGGCCTTTCCGCCCAGATTACTTCTTCTGGAAACGACACACAGAGTCCAGGACTGGATATTGTAGTAGATAAGAATACATCTATGAGTCTTACGTCAAACCTGAATGAGATGCCTCTCCTCCTTGTGTATGACAACCATGTTGTGGAGATGGAAAATACATCACAACTCAGCGTTGAACGTAAACAATATACAGTCAAAGAACTTGCGCATGTCATTGGGGTAAAGCCATCCAAGATTAAGGCATATCGATTTCTCAAAGGAATAGATGCCACCAGCATTTGAGGTACGAAAGGGTTCAACGGGGTATTGGAAGTGATAAGTCCGTCGATGTATCGTAAATTTGAACGAAAAGGCACTGATGTGAATTTCGTGGTTCTGAATAACGACGATAATATCACTATTAAATGAGGCTCATCGGACAAATGTGATAATACAAAGTTCAAAGTTCAAGGCATTTTGTCATTTTGAGCAAAAGCGAAGGGTTAAGACATAAAGGACGTACCTTTTCCTATTAAAGGACGTACCTTTATATAGAAAAGGACGTACCTTTATTACGAAGCCTATCGGAGCCGAATCAAGAGAACCAAAAACAACCCCGTCCCCCCGTCCCTTCGCGTTTGCAACGCGAAGGATTGAGTAGAGCATCTGTGATGCGCAAAACAGATGAATTGATAGAGGTAATCACATTGAAGATGCGAATACTCAACACACTCGCATTACAAATGCGAGTTGACACAAAAAAAATCCGCAATACCAACTATGGATATTGCGGATTTTTTATTCTACAAAGTTTAAGAGAGGGTAACTTACATGCTGACAAACTTGTATGTCTTACCTGCCTCGGTCTCTACATCGTATTCATATACCTTGCGGAGGGGGATAAGTTGGAAGTCCTTCAACTCTTCAGACTTCAAAGGCTCTTTGACGGCTGCAGGTGCCAACAAGGCATTGGGACATTCGCCTTCAGCGGGTTTCAAGCCTTTACCCTTCAACGGTACATAAGAACGAATGCGGAGAGTGCCACCAATGGTTGAACGTACGGTAGCGGTCTGCAACGCTTCGCCACTCCATGTCATATCCACCTCGAAACCTCCACGGGCACGCAATCCCTTGACATCGCCCTCGCCCCAAACACTGGGCAAAGCAGGAAGCAGATGCACGGCACCATCGTGGCTTTGGAGAAGCATCTCGCACACTCCGGCAGAACATCCGAAGTTTCCGTCAATCTGGAAAGGAGGATGTGCATCGAAGAGGTTGGGATAGGTGCGTCCATTGGGGTAATTGCGTTGCTGTCTGTCATCGGGAAGGAGATGAAGCATATTCTTGATAATCTGGAAGGCATGGTCACCATCAAGCATACGTGCCCAGAAGTTGATTTTCCATCCAAGGCTCCAGCCTGTGGCCATATCGCCACGCTGATTCAATGTGTTGGCCGAAGCGGTAAAGATGTCGGGATGGCTATAGGGTGACACTTGATTGGAGGGGTAAAGACCATACAGGTGAGAGATGTGACGATGTTGGTCGCGCGGATTGTCGGCATCAATCAACCATTCCTGCAACTGACCATGACGACCAATCTGCATGGGAGGCAACTGGTCGATGGCCTTACGCAGACGAGCGACATAAGCCGCATCTTCCTTACCCAATACCTCGGTAGCCTGCAAGGCTGCTGTAAGCACATCAAAAACGATTTGATTGTCCATGGTAGAACCTGCCGTTACGTTGGTACCTTTTCCACTGGGACCATGCTCGGGTGATACAGTAGGTACGGTCATCAACCAACCGTATTGGGGATGCACTTGCATATAGTCGAGCAAGAAATCGGCAGCTCCCTTCAAAATGTCATAGTTCTCTTCCAAGAAGTTGCGGTCGCCGGTATAGAGATAATGCTGCCACAAGTGGGTAGTCAACCACGAACCACCGGTGGGGAACATACCCCAAGGAGTGCCATCCACCACGCCGGCAATACGCCAAAGGTCGGTATTGTGATGAGCCACCCAACCATCGCATCCATACATCTGACGAGCCGTCTCGCGACCAGTCATGCTCAAGTCGCGAATCATGGAGAAGAGGGGTTCCTGTGTCTCGAACAAATTACCCACAAATGCAGGCCAGTAGTTCATTTCGGCATTGATGTTGATGGTGTATTTAGAGTCCCAAGGCGCATCCATCTTATCGTTCCATACACCCTGCAAGTTGGCGGGCTGACCACCGGGCTGCGAACTGGAGATAAGCAAGTAGCGGCCATACTGCATCATCAAAGATACCATATCCATATCGGTACCCTCTGCAAAAGCCTCCAAGCGCTTGTCAGTCTCGATTGCTGAGTTGGCCGACTTAGGCAAGTTGAGTGTCACACGGTTGTATTGCTCCTGGTACTTCTTTATGTGATTCTTCAACAATTGGCTGTATTTCTTTCCTTCCAGAGAGGCCAATGCCGCTTCGTTGTCCAATGCGGGATTATGACTTACATTCTGATAATTGACATAGTTGGTTGCAGCCACAATGTAAAGTGTAGCCGAAGTGGCATCCTTTACCGTAAGGGTTGCGTCGCTTCCCTGCTCCACCACACCATCGGTAAGGACACGGGTACGACATTCGGCAGTAAGCGCACCGGGTATTCCCTCCTGCTCCACATTCTTCACACGGGCAACAATCACATCACCCTGCACACTCTTGTCAGCCTTCAACTGACCATCAAAAGCAAGATTGAATGAAAGTGTACCCTTCTTATCCGCTTCGATACGTACAATAATGGCATCATCGGCTTGCGAAGCAAATACGGTACGGCTATACTTGACACCATTATATGTATAAGAGGTAGTAGCCGTGGCATCACCCAAATTCAAGGCACGCTCATAATCCTGCACTTCCGCATGTCCGAAGTTCAAACGGATATTTCCCAAGGGAAGAAAGCGCATACCGTGAGGCCCTTTCACAAAATGCTTGTCAATCAAGCCTGCCGCGTCACGCTCACGTCCTTCAAAAATCAAGCGACGCACTTCGGGAAGTACCTCCAATGCCTCCGGGCTATTGTTGTTGTGCGGAGAACCTGACCAGAAGGTCTCTTCATTCAATTGAATAACCTCGGTATCAGTACCTCCGTACACCATACCTCCCAATTGTGAGTTTCCAACAGGCAATGCCTCCAGCCAATGGGTGGCAGGTTTGCTGTACCATAAACGATGATTCTGAGCCTGCAAAGCGACACTTGCAAGCAGCAAAATTGCTGTAAATAGATTTTTGATTCTCATGATACGATTTATTTATTAGTATTTATACGTTTTGTCTGTTTCATGGGATTCATCATCCCGTTCTTGTCATAGGTAAACTCATCAACACACACCGAACGACGACCAATGGCTCCCGAAATGCCATCAAGGGTAAGTGTAGCATTGTGGTAGAACAAATAATTCTTTCCATTGAATTCGGCAATACCCGGATGAATGGTAAAACTGTTCTCGGCCATGTGGGTCAGTTCGCCCCTATATGTCCAAGGACCGTTCATACCCGGTGCTGTAGCGTATTGGATATTTTCGCGTCCGCCACCCATACCTGCATAAGTGAGGAAGTAGGTGTCACCATGCTTATGCAACCAAGGACCTTCCACATAACGGGGCAAACGGATTACGTCAATGCGGCTCTCAAGTTCAACCATATTGGACTTCAGTTTAGCGAGGAAGCAAGTTCCATTTCCCCAACAGATCCAACTTTCGTCACCATCTATCAATACAGTGGGGTCAATATCATTCCACCATCCACGTTCACCGTTATCGGTCATCTTATCGTGTATCAGAGGAGCACCTATCGCATCCACAAAGGGTCCTGTAGGACTATCACTGACAGCTACCCCAATAGCCTTTCCTGTGTAAGGTTCGCCAGCCTGTACAGTGGTATAGTAATAGAATTTCCCATTCTTCTCCACCACCTGTGAAGCCCATGCTTCGCCTACTGCCCACGAAAAGTCCGTAGGTTTAAGAACAGAACCATGGTCAGTCCATGTCACCATATCCTGCGTAGAGTAACACAACCATTCGGTAATGTTGAACTCACGCCCTCCACGTGCCGTATCCTGCCCTTCGTAGTATTCGTCATGCCCTACATAAAGATAGAGAGTCCCATCATGCACCAATGGGGCCGGATCAGCTGTAAACTTATCAGTTATCAACGGATTACCCTCGGCAACAAATGTCTTCTCTTTCGGTTGGGAAGTGCAACACACTGCAAGTAGTCCCACCAGACAGATTACAAGTAAGTTTTTCATAAAACAGCTATTATTTAAGTTATTATTTAATCACCACTTTCTTACCATTATGGATATAGATTCCCTTGGTCGGATTCATCACAGGCTGACCAAGCAAGTTATAGTAAATATTACTATTTTCACGTCTATCCAATTCCACACGTTGAACAGCATCTACAACCTTAGGAATAAGATAGACTGATTTAAGATTTGCATTACCATTACCGTAAGCTACCTTCACGGCATTCAAGTGTACAAAATCTTCTATGCGCTCATTACCTTCGTTGGTGAAAATCTTGGCTACATCTGCCAATGGGAAGAAGATTGCTCCCCACTCAGCATTCCAATAGGGGTCATCCTCATTAAAGTTAAATATAACCTCCTTATAGGCTCCGTGATCAACCAAACGGTTGACGATGATACGCAGATTATTACCCGTGCCACGGAAAACAAGTGTGTCGTAGGGTGTAAGGTCGGCAAACTGATTGTATGTCACACTGTTGCTCATTATCACAACTCCGCCACCACCTACTCCGACATTCAAGTTCCATTCCACATTGAGTTTCTTATCCGTAGGCTGTGCATCAGCTCCCGTACCGTCCCATTCGTGGAACATCGAAGCGGTCAGATGCTCCCAATGCTCAGGCACTTCCCAATCATCAAAATACATACCCGTAAGTTGTTCGATATAACTATTGATATACGCAAGAGCTATACGCGAACGGTTGGGGAAATAATCAGTAAGCAAGCGGTTGCGTTCCCTCAAATATTGATTATCTACGGTATAAAGTTCACCTTGGGATTGATAGGGATGCACATCGCGTCGATAGTCACCCCAACGGGCAGACTCCACATATACGGCATTCTCTATAGTATGGTAAAGACTATCCCACAAATCAACCACGGATTCCTGCCCAAGCATACCCTCTTCGGAAAGTAACTTATTGGCCCTTTTCATGTATCGGTTGGCAAACTCCTCATTCTGCAACAAGCTATGGAATATCCATGTGGGAGAGGCATAATTATTTACTTGCAGATTATTGTCGTTATTCCCTTCAAATATCTGCTCGGTATCCCAACAGAGGAAATGGAACCCCTTTGTGTCTGCGCCACGCTTACGGATGGCATACCAGTTATGATGATCCCAGTCAGTATTACCACCGTATTGATTGATGAGCATATAATCTATGAATCCATCAATATCCAACAAGGCTTCCAAAGTATCTGGTTCACCATTTGCATCAAGTCCTTGCAAACGATAATAACTGGCATTGTCTGCGGCTTTTCTCACCACATTTATCATCTCGTTCCACGCTTCCATGTCACCTTCGGCGGCCTCGTGATGATTACCTCCCGACTCTTCAATCTTGATGACATCATAGTCGCTCTTCTTTCCACCAAGATGTTCCTTACCATATTGGTCATCCACACGCTCGGCAATGTTGTAAAGTCCCCAATACATTCCATTGAGGAACAGATGCACATGAATACCGTCCACAGCTGGATGCCCCATGCGCTTTTGCATCTTACGTGCCCACATGTCGCGAGTATATTGCGCTTTGTCACGCGCCCATCCCCAATGTTGCCATGAGTTTCCGAAATGACAACGGAGTACCAATTGATTGAATTTATCGGCTTCTCCCTCGCCATATATCGGATATTCCAATGTTCCGGGGCCATATTCTTTCTTAAACACCAAACGCATGGAGTGCTTGGGATTCTTTTCGGCCAAACGACCATGCCCTCCATGAAGGCGCAAACCACAATCAATTTGCATGTCATGTCCTTGCGGTCCACCAATCAATTCAACACTGGCAGGACGTGTCCAGCCATGTCCTGTAGCATCACCGACAGGAGGCCCCGTAAAGATGTAGATACCACCACGTGCCGTATCATTCTCGTGACTGAAAAGATTCTCTTTATCAGTCATAATGGAAAGAATAGGCAAATCACGCAATCCTTGTATAATTTTCGGACGTAGCTCTGCATCATTTGTCATCTCCGGATCCATTTCATAATCAGCAGGAGCTTTTCCTTGGATATCTGTAAACTTACCCCATTCTGTAGGATAACCTTCAGGATTGTTTGGTTGAGACAACACGGACTCCATAAAGATGTACGAAGCTGAAGTGACCGGCGACAGTGTGGTTTCATCCCACACTTCACATGCACGCAAGAGTGTTGTCTTGGTCAATTTCAGTTGCTCCGTATAGCGCGGACTTTCCTTTGTTGGCACAGAACCATCCGTTGTATAATGAATGTCCAATCCCTCCTCCGAAGGTGTGATAGAGACAATCAGTTCATCTACTTCGTACAACCCATGTGGTTGGCTGAACTGAACTTGCGCCCATGTTGTAGAAACAAACATCAAGCAGGAAAGAAACAGCAAATAATTACGTAATTTCATTAATAATTTTCAACTATATTTTATTAGGTTGCAAATATACGAAAAAAAGGGGAAATAATCCCCCTTTATAAGTAACATTTTTTCGTTATGCATTAAAACTGAGTATCTGGAGTCACTTCCTTTCCATCACGATCCACTTCATCCTTCAGTACCGAACCATCCGGTGCAAAAAACAAATCACGGTCGCGTTGTCCATTTTTCTCTACTTCAATCAAGTAGAATGTTTCATTCGGACGCTCATACTTGTCAATGTCATCCACACGCCATGTTGCATATTGCCCACCGTTGAAGGCAGTCTGTACCACCTCTGGCAAGTTCGCCAAGCTCATGCCTAAATCAGTCTCCGTCATACGCCATGTGCCTTTGGAGTCAAACCATGCCTCTACAACTGCATTTACATACCAAAATTCAGCCACATAATAACCTCTGTTCTTCTCCCATTCGGCTCTATCCACATTGGGAAACATCGTATCGAACGTATTCATCACAACCTTCGGAACTTCTGACACACGGATGTCATCGTCTTCCTCACAACTATTCAAGAACAACATGCCTGCAAGGCCCATACACAAATAATAAAAATACTTTTTCATAACGCTTCTTTTTTTACAGTTAATACTCTATTCAACATTTTCTTTGTGCAAAGATGCGATGTGAATCTGAAAAGAATCTGAAAAAGTATAAAAATGAAGAAAAATGAAGAAAAATGAAGAAAAATTTCTCAAAAACTCTATTTCCCCTAATTCAAGATACAGTATCATACAAAAAAAAGAGTGTATCCTTTATGGACACACCCTTTTTCGTTATACCCTATTATTTATTTGAAAATCAACTGAGCGAACTGATAGAGGCTACGACGCCATGTCTGCCACTCGTGGGCAGTTTCGGGAGAGATATAAGAGTATGCGTTGATACCGATAGCCTTAAGGTCTTCAGCAGCTTTGTCAACACCCATATTTTCCTTACCACCACAGCTCATGAAGAGCACCTTGTTAGTCTTGATGAAATCAGCATTCTCCTTCAAATCCTGTGCACTGAATGAACCGCCACTGAACATACCTACGTAAGCAAATGTAGTAGGATTAGCCATAGTGATTGAACGAGTCTGCATACCACCCATTGAAAGACCTGCCATTGCACGATGCTCAGTATCAGCAATCACGCGATAGTTCTTCTCTACCATCGGGATAATATCCTTCAAGAGTACTTCCTGGAAAGCGTTGAAGCCACCGAAGCCGCCAAAGCCACCACCGAAGCCACCACGGGGACGTCCCTGACCACCTTGTCCAGGAGCACCACCTTGAGGACGTTGGCCTTGAGCACCACCGAATTGTCCCTGAGGACGACCACCTTGGGGAGGAGCCATCTGACCCTGAGGGCGCTGACCTTGTGGCCGTTGACCCATTCCCATGCCGGGTTGTCCCTGAGGTTGGTTAGCAGGACGTACATTCAATCCGTTATCCATTACAATTACAAAAGGAACGGCCTTACCTGCGGCAATCAGGTTATCCATGATGATACCAGTCTTACCCTGTGCAGACCAGCCTGTTTCGTTTTCACCCATACCGTGCTGCAAATAGAGCACGGGGAATTTCTTGGTAGGATTTGAATAATATTCAGCGGGGAAATAGATGTAGCAATGACGCATACTTTCAGTTACTGTTGACCAATAGTACACCTCATTGATTGAACCTTGAGGAACATTCTTTACTGTATAGAAATCCTCGTCAGCAGCAGGGATATCGATACCACTACCCCAACGGCTTGCTCCATAATAGTATTTACTGCCTGGATCGGGCACAGAGGCACCGTCAATTTCCAACTGATAGTAGTGGAAACCTTCGTCCTGCGGTGCAGATTCACCTGTCCACACTCCATTCTCGTCCTTCACCATGTCATACTTTACACCACCGATGTCAAGTTTTACGCTATTGGCTGAAGGAGCAGAAATCTGTGCACGCACCATACGTTGTGAATTGACCATAGGATATTGCTTACCCTCTTGATTGGTTGTTGCAGGTTTGAAGTCTTCAGTAACCTGAGCACTTGCGGAAACTGATGCTAAGGCAGCTGCCGCCAAAAATAAGAACTTTTTCATGAAAACTTAATTTAATTGTTAATAAATTGTTTCTCTAAAATATTTTTATCCTAAAATCCGCAAGCAATCTCAATGGCAATCTCAATTGCAGTAAAGAGCTTGAACACTATGCATCATGATAGTATGAGCGTGAATTTTGTCCGATTTGTGCATACCTTCCCCTTACCCCACAATGCGACTTGAGGCAATACGCAGATTAAAACCATAAGGAACGGACTTTATCCGAATCCAGTTTTGAAAGGTCTTGCATAAGCCCGGTTTTCAGTATAGATATTCAGCACGTATTGCCTTGCTGTCATGATCCACTTGGCAGGTACGGAGATGAAGCTGAAGACAAAAGCCTTTATGCGACTCGTTTCCTTGAGCCCGAAAGCCTTGGTGTCAAGCTTGCTAATGATGGTCTT
>JAFWYQ010000039.1 GCA_017517605.1 Bacteroidaceae bacterium | reverse complement strand
TGCTTTGGGCTGGATATGATATTTTACACATAAATGATTAATATTTCTAGCAAGTGGGAGATTTTTGGATGGCGTTTTTTTGTACTTGTCATCTTCTCCTATGGCCTTGCAAATTCCTCTGAAAACAGCTGTCATTTCGTTCAAATCATACGGTGGTTCTGAATACTTTCTCATAATAATTCTTTTTAGGTAATACACTAAGATATATGAAGTAACAGATATGTGGTAGATTTGTTCACAAAATATTGTTTTTTTTGGTAATTTAATTTGTTTGCATTAATTTTGTGGGCGAATATAATACCATATTATGAATAAAGAAAGTATTGAAGAGTTCTTGAAATATGTCTCAACTCTTAAAGGAGATGAAAAAGGGGAAGCGCAATTATTTTGTGACCGCTTGTTTAGGGCTTTTGGGCATGGTGGAATTGTTGAAGCTAATGGGACATTAGAAGCAAGGATAAAGTTTGATGTAGAAAAGCGAACAAAATTTGCTGATTGTTTATGGTGTCCTAAAGGAAGGTCGGGTGTGTTGATTGAAATGAAAAAACGTAGTGTTAAGAATTTGGAAGTTCATTTCAGCCAAGCACGTGATTATTGGCTTAACATGGATCCTAATAAAGTCATTGGTGAGGGCCATGAAAAGCCTAAGTATATCATCATGTGTAATTTTGACGAATTCATTATATATAAGGATTGTCAAAAGGTTGATGATTTCAGAATAGAAGAACTTCCTGAACGATATACAGCTCTGAATTTCTTGTTGCCTATAGAGAAAGAACCTCTTTTTCAAAATAATGTAGAACAGATTTCTAAAAAAACAGCAGATAAAATAGGCGAATTATATCAATATCTGACAATAGAAAAGAATGAACCGCAAGAAATAGTTCAACACTTTATATTACAATGTGTGTTGGCCTTTTTTTCTGAAGATTTTGGCTTGCTTCCACAGGGTTTCTTTACTCAAATAGTAAAAGAGTGTAAAGAAGGAAAAGCCAATGCTTACGATTTGATTGGTGGTTTATTCAAGCAGATGGCTTCACCACAGGAAGCACGTGGAGGACGATTCAAAGATATAAGATATTTCAATGGTGGTTTATTTGAGCATGTAGAACCGATAGAATTAGACCAATATTGCTTGGATATACTTTATGAAGTTGCCTTAAAAGATTGGAAACAGGTGCATCCTGCGATTTTTGGTGCATTGTTTGAAGGTACAATGGATTCTAAAGAGCGTCATAAATTTGGTGCACATTTTACCAATGAAACAGATATGCTTCGTGTGATAACTCCTACAATCATAAAACCTTGGAAAGCTAAAATTGATAAAGCTAATACAATTGATTCACTAAAATCATTATTGGGTGAAATAGGAGATTATAAAGTGTTGGATCCAGCTTGTGGTTGTGGCAACTTCCTTTTTGTGGCATATCGTGAATTAAAGGAATTGGAATGCCAAATATTTGATAAAATGAATGATTTGTCAAAGGCTACGGGGAAACAACGCGATAAACTACATTTAGGTGTCTCTCATATAAAGACAAATCAGTTTTATGGGCTTGATATTCAACCTATGGCAGTTGAAGTTGCGAAGATGACAATGATGATTGCCAAAGAGTTGGTTGGCGATACATATAAGAAACGTACGGCGGAATATTCTCAAGCTATTGAATTTGAAGAAACATTGCCATTGGATAATATGGATGAAAACATTCTTGTAAGGGATGCATTATTCGATGAATGGCCATCATTTGATGTAGTAATAGGTAATCCTCCTTATCAAGCAAAAAATAAATTGTCACGGGAGCTAGATTGGGTTTATGTAGATAAAATCAGAAAGGAGTTTCCTGACATTCCAGGACGTGCAGACTTTTGCGTATATTGGTTTTACAAAGCGCATAAATTGATGAAAGAAGGGCAATATGCAGGACTTGTAGGAACAAATACAATACGGCAAAACTATTCTCGAATGGGAGGGTTGGATTATATCGTAAACAATGGTGGTACAATTCTTGATTCTGTATCAACGGAAGTTTGGTCAGGTGATGCTGCCGTATATGTTTCTATTGCAACTTGGAAGAAAGGTGAAGAAAAAGGTCTGAAGCAATTAGCTTTTCAACGTGGTGACAGTTTGGAGTCTCCATTTGAGTACTATCAATTAGAACATATAAATTCATCATTGAGTTTAGAGAATGTTACTGATGCAAAAACTCTGAATACGAATAAAAAAACAGATTGTTGTGGTCAAGGACAAACACACGGACATAAAGGATTTTTATTAGAAAGGATTAAAGCCGAAGAGATTTTGGCCATTGATGAAAATTATAAAGAAGTAATACATCCATATTTGAATGGAGAAGAGTTGTTGGGAAATAGATGTTCTCAACCCGAAAGATATGTGATTGATTTTAGGGGTAAAGATGTGTTTGAAGCACAAAAAATGAAAGAAGCATATAATCATATATTTCAAAATGTTTATCCTGAGAAAAAAGATAAAGCGGATAAAGAAATAGAGAGAAATCAACAGGCGTTAGACGTTGATCCGTTATTTAAATGTAAGAAAGATCATCAATCTGCATTTAAAAAATGGTGGTTGTTATTTAGAGATCGTAGTGGGTTAATGGATGTTATATCTAAGAAAGAAAGGTATATAGTGTGTTCACGTGTTACCAAACGTCCTATTTTTGAATTTGTATCTTCTTGTATTAGCCCTAATGATGCCTTGACTGTATTCCCTATGGAAGATGATTATTCATTTGGAATATTGCAATCAGAAATACATTGGGAATGGTTTACGGCACGTTGCTCAACTTTAAAGGGCGATTGGAGATATACATCTGAGAGTGTATTTAATTCTTTTCCATGGCCTCAAACACCGACCAAAACACAAGTGAGAAAAATTGCTGAATTGGCGAAACAACTCCGAATAAAGCGTAAGGAAATCATGGGTAAGAATGATTGTACTTTACGTGATTTGTACAGGACGATAGAGATAACTCCATATAATCCTATTACAGAAATTCAAGAAAAACTAGATATGGCTGTTCGTGAGGCATATGGAATGAAAAAGATAGATGAAATATTACCTTTTTTGTTAAAACTAAACCACACTTTAGCCGAGAAAGAAGCAAATGGTGAAACAATTCAAGGCCCTGGATTGCCTGCTTTCATTAAAGATGCTTCTGAATTTATTAGTGATGATTGCGTAAAAATGGAGAGATGAGATATGTTTGATATACCAAAACAAAAAAGAGAGTATTGGAATAGTGAGTCGGCTAAATTTTTGGATGAGATTAAAAAGGAGGAAATAATTCATTCTGAAGATAAAACTTCATCGGTTGATGATAATATTGTTGTTTTGCAACCGATTTCTATAGAGTCGTTGTATGAGTATGATGTTGATTGTGATGAGAATATTGTTGGTGTTTCTTATATAAAGGAGAATGAAAAGTATCATATAAATAATGGACTATGGCAAAAAGTAGAAAAATGTATAGATGATTTCTATAAAATCGGAAACATTAAAAATAAAATATCTAAAGATAGTCTTCGTAAAATAGTATTGTCTTGGTCGTTTAAAAGAAAAAAAGAACAAATCTCAATTGATCTCACTCAGTATGTTGAAAATGAACTAAATAAACTTGTAAAAGAGTATGTAGTCTATTTCCCTATTTCATATTTAGAAACCAAATCTACATACCATCTTGTAGATGAGGTATTTATAGGTGTATTTCCAAACAAAGAACGAAATGACTTACTTTCTGATCTTAGAGAAGATACCAAACATGCATTCGTATATACAAAATTAGAAGGAGAAAAGCAGTTTGTTATTAATAAAGCGTATGAACAATGTTCTCTGGTCGTTGACGTAATAAAGACTTGTTATTTAACTTTTTATTCTGATCAGCCTAAGATTTGTTTAGATATAGAAAATAATATCAAACGTTTGCCAATTAATTCTTGCTTTGTTGTGGAGGCATCTTCAAACGGCTTATATGTGGATAAGAGTGTAAATATTCATTGTGCAAAATTAGATGAATCATTTATTCAAATTCTTAAAGAACATTGCATAAATGATTATTCTCAATTTATAAATAGAATATATAAAGAACAAAGAACAGAATTAGAAAAGGTCTTAATATTAGCTATTAAAACATATAGTAGAGCATTGTCACAGGATAATTATTATGATAGGATTGTTGATTTATGTTCAATCTTAGATTCACTAATTCTTTCAGATGATAAAGAATCCATTAGACAAGCACTTAAGAAATATGTACCATTAATAATTACGGATAATGCAGAGATTAGAGATTGTGATTGTAAAAATATCGACTTGATGTATGATATACGTAGCAAATATATACATCATGGCGACACAAAAAAATATGTTACTAAAGGAGATTTATTTAAATATAGCTTAATAGTGTTTAATTTGATTACTCGATTGGTTATGATTGCGAATAATAAGAAATGCAGTTCTATGAAAGAAGTGATAAATATTATAGATAAAAAAATAAAAGACGCGTTGAATCAGATTAATTTTGAAGATGAATTGTCGTAAATAATAACCTAATCTTTCAAAAAAGAATATACAACCATGACCCAAGAAACTCAAAACATAGAATTCAAAGAACGTTGGCGTGACGAGTATCTGAAATGGATATAAGCGTGACATTGCAGCCATGCAGAAAATGGGTATATTGGTTCGAGAGGGTAATACAAGTGCAGGGCATTGGGTAATCATACAAAAATAATTATTACCTTTGCAAAGATTGTATAAAACCAATATCGAAATAGTCAACACCATAAAAAGCGGTTAGTGAAAAGCTTCGAAAAAAAGAAATATGGGAAAAGAGATAGAACATAAACATGAGCAGCGAGGATTGGTAATGACCGGTAGCCTTGTTTCGGATGTGTGCAATATAATAGAGCAAGGACGACAACAAGCATATGCCTCTGTTGGACAGATTGCTATTACTACATTTTGGAATGTGGGTAGGCGAATTGTCGAGGAAGAACAACATGGTGAAGCACGTGCTGCCTATGGAACACAGCTTATCAAAAATCTTGCAGATTCACTGATTCCGATGTATGGCACCAGTTATAGCAAACGCAATCTTGATTATTATAAGAAATTCTATTTGCTGTTTCCCAATATTGAGATTGTGAACACGCGTGTTCATAATTTGGAATGGTCGCACATTCGCAGAGTTTTGTCGGTGACAAATCCTGATGCACGTTTGTGGTATTTGGAATGTGCTTCACGACAAATGTGGAGCGTAAGAGAACTTGACCGTAACATATCAACGCAGTATTTTGAACGTCGCCTTGCTGCACAGTTAGAGCCTGATACAAAAGAACTTCCTGAATCATTGGACAAAAATCCGCTTGAATACATAAAAAATCCAGTAGTTGCTGAATTTATGGGGTTTCATCGTAACTCAATTTATTCAGAGACGGAATTGGAACAGGCGTTGATTGACAATCTTGAAAAATTTATTTTGGAATTAGGGCGCGGTTTTGCTTTTGTAAAACGCCAACAGCATATAGTCACTGATACATCGGATTTCTATATTGATTTGGTTTTTTATAATTTCAAGATGAAACGTTTCGTTATCTTTGAATTGAAGACTCATCGTTTGACTCATCAAGATATTGGACAATTGGATATGTATGTGCGTATGTACGATGATTTGATGAAAGGGGAAGGAGACTTACCTACCATCGGAGTCTTGCTTTGTACAGATACCGACAACACTATTGCCCGTTATTCGGTGCTTCATGAAAGTGAACAGATATTTGCTGCCAAATATATGGCCTATATGCCTACAGAAGAGGAATTGCGGAGAGAAATAGAACAGCAAAAACAATTTTTCATAGAACAACATAGCGGTATTAGCAAATGATTCTATAAACAATCTAAAAATAAGATATATAAAATGTTAGGAGGAAAAATGAAGAATTTAGTTTTATTGGTGCTTGTGTGTTTGTCGCCAATGTGTGTGAGTTGCCAGACAGAACAGACATTCAAGTCGGTTGGTGTGGCTGAATTTGAAAAGGTGATAGCAGACACTTCGTATGTCTTATTGGATGTACGTACGGCAACAGAGTATGCTGAGGGACACATCCCCGGCACGCATTTCAATATTGATGTGTTGCAGGAGAGTTTTGAAAGCGAAGCGTTAAAGGTGCTTCGGAAGAAAAAGAAAGTGGCCCTCTATTGTCGGAGTGGGAATCGGAGTAAGAATGCTGCACGCATCCTTTCTGAAAAAGGTCTTCAAGTGGTCGAATTGTCCACGGGATTCAAGGGATGGAAAGCCGCGGGTAAACCTACAAAAGTGACACCTTAATGAAATGCGGATGAAACATCTTACCCTCATCCTCTATGTCCTGCTTACCGTCGTGTTGGCCGTAGCCACCTTTGTGGAGCATTCGAAAGGGACGGCTTTTGTGACGGAGCATATCTATCACTCGGTACCCTTCATCGTGTTGTGGGGGGCACTTGGTGTGCTGATGATTTTTTCCTTGTGGAAGAAGACTTTTTTTCAGGTAGGGCCGAAAATTCTTCTGCATTTCTCCTTTTTGGTCATCTTGGCAGGGGCACTGACCACATACTTGACAAGTAGCAAAGGGATGATGCATCTGCGCATGGGTGAACCCTCTTTCCAATACATGGAGGGGGAGGGCCGCTTGATGCGGAGCTTGCCTTTCACGTTGATGCTCGACACCTTTTATATTGATTACTACCCGGGGACGGAGGCACCGGCGGATTATGTGAGTGTGGTGAAGATAGACGGACCCCATCCCCTGCCTTCCCCAAGGGGAAGGAGCGAATACCTTCACGATGACAAGAAGAACATTTCACTTCCCTCCCTTGGGAGGGGTAAGGAGGAGGATCTGTTCTTTTCCATTTCCATGAACAACGTCCTCGACCACCAGGGATGGCGTTTCTACCAATCGTCGTTCGACGAGGATAGGAGGGGGACTTGGTTGAGTGTGAACTACGACCCTTGGGGGACAGGGATTACCTATGTGGGATACATCCTGTTGCTTGTTTCCATGGTGTGGATGATGGTGCATCCGCGTAGTGGTTTTCGCCAACTGTTGCGAAAAGTTGCATTGCTCACCATGCTGTTTGCCTTTACTGATGGAGCTTTTGCCCAAGGGACAAAAAAACTCTCCATCGTCCCGCTTGAGGAGGCGGAAGAGAAGGTGGCGATGCAAGTGATTTACCACGATCGTGTAGTGCCTCTCAACACGCTGGCACGCGACTTTGTGAAGAAACTCTATGGCAAGGATTCCTTCAGTGGACTTACTCCCGAACAGATTCTCCTCAGTTGGCAACGCTATCCCGAGGAGTGGGCCTACGTGCCGGCCATCAAGATAAAGAGCGATGAGTTGCGGGCGCAATTGGGTGTGGAGGGAAAGTATGCCCGTATGATAGACTTGTTTGAATATGACAAACAGACCACCTACAAGTTGACTTGGATGATGCGTGAGCTATCCTCGTCAACTCGTCAACTTGATAATCATAAACCTTCGCCTCTTCAGAAAGCCGTCGTGGAGACGGACGAGAAGGTGGCATTGGTGCTGATGTTGCAAAACGGCACGCTCATTCGCCCCCTTCCCACGGATGGAAGTGTTGAACTACTGAGCGAAGCGAAATTGCAAGCCGAACTCCTCTACAACCGCATCCCTTTCACGAAGATTCTCTTCATGTTCAATCTGACGATGGGGATACTGCTGCTGGCTTTTCGGACCCTCCCCCATACCCTTCTGCAAGAGAGGGGCGTAAAATGTCCTTTTTACCTGAGTGTTTGCTCCTTCCCCTTGGGGAAGGTTGGGATGTGGGCCGCCCTTCTTTTCCACCTCTTCGGCTATCTGCTCAGGTGGTACATCGGTGGGCGCATCCCCTTGAGCAACGGATACGAGACGATGCAATTCCTTGCCCTCTGTATCATGGTGTTTGCGCTCTTCATCTCCCGTCGCTTCCGTCCCGCTTTGGGTTTCGGTTTCCTGCTTTCGGGCTTCACGTTGCTGGTCGCCTATTTGGGGCAGATGAATCCGCAAATCACGCCCCTCATGCCCGTGTTGGTGTCGCCTTGGTTGAGTCTCCATGTGTCGGTCATCATGATGTCGTATGCCTTGTTTGCTTTCATCCTGTTGAATGGTGTGTGGGCGCTATGTGTGCCTCGCGAAGCGGAAAGGCTGATGTTGTATAGCCGCTTGATGCTCTATCCGGCCGTCTTCCTGCTGATGGCGGGTATTTTCATCGGTGCCGTATGGGCCAATGTGTCGTGGGGAAGGTATTGGGGATGGGACCCCAAGGAGGTGTGGGCGCTCATCACTCTGCTCATCTACGCTTTGCCCCTTCACGCGGCATCCTTTCCGTGGTTTGGTCGGCCGAAATTCTTCCACACATACCTCATCTTTGCTTTCCTCTCGGTGTTAGTTACCTACTTTGGTGTGAACTTCTTCTTGGGAGGTATGCATAGCTATGCGTAGATTTTTTCTTAAAAAAGGTAGGATTTCTTTCCATATTTTGTACTTTTGCACGAAAGAAATTTTATTGCGATGAGAAAACTCTGTATGATAGCTTCCATGCTTCTTCTTGCCATGGGAGTGCAAGCCCAATCGATAGAGCGCACCGTGGAGGAGCGCCTGACCAATTATTTCAAAGAATACCTTACACCCGAGGCAACTATTGGTGTGTGTAAGCTCGATTCGTTCAAGATTGACCATGAGCGACGCACGTTGCGTGTTTATGCCAATCCTACGTTCGGTTACCAATCTTTCACGAAGGAGATTACGGATGGTATCTATCAACAAGTGAGGCAGATACTTCCCGGCCCTGTCAACTATTTCGACATTACCCTTTATGCCGACGGGCGGAAGATTCAGGAGTTGATACCCAATGCCCTTCGTGCCAAGCGCGATAGGGAAGAGGCCCGCCTTTGGGACGGGCGTCGCCACAAGGATGCTCCGTGGGTGACCCGTGCTTCGCGTCCGTATGAGGTGGAGAAGGGGTTGGAGGGGCATCACTTGGCCGTGTGGCAGAGTCACGGACGACACTTCAAGAATGCCCGTGGCGAGTGGGCTTGGCAACGTCCGCCCCTCTTCTGTACCACCGAGGACCTCTTTACCCAATCGTTTGTAGTGCCTTACATCATTCCTATGCTGGAGAATGCAGGTGCCAATGTCTTCACTCCCCGCGAACGTGACACGCAACGCCACGAGGTGATTGTGGACAATGACGGTAGCCATCCGGGAAGCATCTATTACGAAGAAAAGGCTCGCAAGGCTCCGTGGAAGAACTCCTCTGTAAAGGGATTCGCTTACCAAAGCTCGGCATACAAGGATGGTGATGCGCCATTCCTCGCAGGTACAGGAAGATATACGACCACATCGGGCAGGAAAAAGAATACCAAAACCCTTGCCACGTGGATACCCGACATCCCTGAGACGGGGGCATACGCCGTGTATGTGTCCTACCAAACTCTTCCCGATGCCGTACCCGATGCGCACTACACCGTCTTCCACAAGGGAGGTACCACAGAGTTTTATGTAAACCAGCGCATGGGTGGTGGCACATGGGTCTATCTGGGTACGTTTGAATTTGACAAGGGACAAAACGATTATGGCTTTGTAGCCCTCAGCAACGAGAGCAATACGAAGGGCACCATCAGTGCCGATGCCGTGCGCTTTGGTGGAGGCATGGGCGACATCCAGCGTGGAGGTGTGGTCAGTGGATTTCCCCGCTACTTGGAGGGTGCACGCTATTGGTCGCAATGGGCAGGAATGCCTTACGAAGTGTATGCAGGATACAAGGGCGAAAACGACTATAACGACGACATCAATACCCGAAGTCGTACGGTGAATTACCTCTCGGGAGGCTCTGTCTATAATCCCAAGGAGGAGGGGTTGCGTGTGCCCATCGAAATGACCCTCGGTGTGCATAGCGATGCGGGATTCAGTCGCGAGGACGAGTTGGTGGGCTCGTTAGGTATCTACACTACCGCCTTCAACGATGGGAAGTTGGCCACGGGTGTGTTGCGCTATGCAAGCCGAGACTTGAACGACCTTGTCCTTACGGGCCTCCAGCGCGACCTGTCGGCCTATATGGGGCAGGATTGGGTGTATCGTGGCATGTGGGATAAGAATTATAGCGAATCGCGCTTGCCGGTGGTGCCTTCGATGATATTGGAGACCCTTTCGCACCAGAATTTTGCCGACCTCAAGTGGGGGCACGACCCGAATTTCAAGTTTACGCTCGGGCGCTCGGTGTACAAGTCTATCCTCCGCTTTGTGGCTACGCAGCACGGACGCGATTATGTGGTGCAACCTCTGCCGGTGAACAACTTTGCCATCCGTTTCACTTCGCAACCCAAGCCCGTGGCGAAGCGGGGGCAGAAGCAGGAGAATGCTACCATACAACTCTCGTGGCGCGCGGTGGACGACCCGCTTGAACCGTCGGCCAAGGCCAAAGGGTATGTGGTATATACACGCATCGGATACGGAGGTTTTGACAATGGAGAGTATGTGAAGGAGCCTCGCCTGGAGAAGGAGATAGAGCCGGGCTTGGTGTATAGCTTCAAGGTAACGGCCGTGAATGAGGGAGGCGAGAGTTTCCCCAGTGAGGTGTTGAGCGCCTTCCAGGCTCCCGAGAGCAACGAGACACTGCTCATTGTGAACGGTTTCGACCGACTGAGCGGGCCTGCTACGATAGAGAATCCTGTTGAACAGGGTTTCGACCTTCGGCAGGATGCCGGTGTACCTTATATATATAGTACCTCCTTCTGCGGTGCGCAACAGGGCTTCGACCGCCAGTACATCGGACGCGAGACTCCCGAGGGACTCGGTTATAGCGGCAACGAGCTGGAGGGGATGAAGGTGGCAGGCAACACGTTCGACTATCCCTTCGTTCATGGTAAGGCCATACAAGCCGTGGGCGGATATTCATTTGTCTCCTGTAGTGACGAAGCGGTGGAGAATGGCCGTGTGCGCCTGACCGACTATCCTGTTGTTGACTTCATCCTGGGAGTGGAGAAGACGGGCGGACACTCGGCCATGAGTGGCGAAGTGTATCAAGCCCTTTCGGCCACTATGCAGAAGACACTGGCCGACTATCTGAAGGATGGAGGCCGACTCTTTGCCAGTGGCTCGCACATCGGCTCTGACCCAACCTATCACACCGCGGGTGGTGCCAACTTCCTGGCCGACAAGTTGAAGCTCCAGGTGGGCACCGCGTTGGCTCTGCCTCCCGTGGCCGGTAGTCGCGACATGATTTATACGAGCCAGGTGCGCAGTGCCCACTCGTCGTTCACCATCCCCCGTACCTTGAACGAGCAGAGTCTGGCCATACCCGCGCCCGAGACACTCATCCCCGTGGCACCTGCCTACGCCGCATTGGCCTACGAGGAGGGCAACCAGTGTGCCGCCATTGCCTATCCGGGCAGCGATTACCGCACCTTCGTCCTCGGCTTCCCCTTCGAGAGCATCCGCGAGGAGAGTGAGCGTGTCCGTCTTATGTCGATGATACTGAGGTTCTTACGGGGATAATTAAGCCTCCTTTCAAAGACTTCTAAGCGCATGTTGGGATGACTTCCCAATCTCTTCCAAAATGAGATACGTATGTCTTTGCCGATGAGATATGTATGTCTTTGCCGATGAGATACGTATGTCTTTGCCGATGAGATACGTATGTCCGAATAACCCACAAAAAGAAGGGTGTGTCTGCACAACAGACACACCCTTTTATTCTTCTCCTTCTGGAGGGGATTGAGGGGGATTATCCGAAGAATCCTACCTTACCCAACAGGATAAGCATACCGTAACCTAATACAATACCGATGATACCCATGATGAGGCCCGACTTGGCCATATACTTCTGCTCGATCATACCTGTACCGTGAGCCAAGGCGTTCGGAGGAGTAGAGATAGGCAATACCATAGCCATTGAAGCGGCGATAGCGATACCAATCAACAAGCAAGCTACACCACCGATGGGAGCCAACTCGGCGGTCATACTCTTACCAACAACGGCCAAAATGGGCACGAGCAATGCGGCTGTAGCGGTGTTGGAGATGAAGTTGGACAATGTGTAGCAGATGATACCAGAGCCAATCAATACCAACAATACGGGCCATGTGTTGAACGGAATTGCGTTAATCAAATTTGCGGCCAATCCAGTTTCGTTCAAAGCCACACCAAGAGCGAAACCACCGGCAACCATCCAAAGTACGGCCCAGTTGATTTCTTCCAAGTCGCGACGAGTCAACACACCGATACCGGCAAATACGGCTATCGGGAGAAGAGCCACCACGTTAGAGTTTACACCTGTTACCTTATCTGTAACCCACAACAATACGGTTACGGCAAAAGTGATATAAACGATGATTGAGCGCCAGTCCTTCTTGGCTTCACCCTCAATCTTCAATTCGATAGTCTTCTGCTTGAAGGGGAACAACTTCAAAAGAAGGAACCAACCGATAACGAGAATCAAGATGGTGAAAGGCAACATGAACATCATCCATTCACCGAAACCAAGGTTCATGTTCAAACCTTCGGGGTCATTCAAATACTTCAAAGCAATGGCATTCGGAGGTGTACCGATGGGAGTACCCAAACCACCGACGTTGGCACCAATGGGGATAGCCATAGCCAAAGCAATCTTACCCTTACCATCAGCAGGGAGAGCCTTCAATACAGGAGCAAGGAAGGTGAGCATCATAGCTGCAGTAGCAGTGTTGCTGAGGAACATAGAGAAAATACCGGTGACCAATACGAAACCGAGCAATACGAAGCGTGACTGAGTTCCGAAGGGCTTCAGCATCACCTTAGCCAATGCAGAGTCCATACCTGTCTTGGTAGCGGCAATAGCCAACACAAAACCACCCAAGAACAGCATGATGATGGGGTCGGCAAAGCAGTAAACGATAGATTTGTACTTGATGAGTGTACCCAACTGCTCAGCATCGTAACCCTCTTTGAAGAGCCACAAGGCACTGTCCGAAGTGGTGAAAAGCAGGATAACCATCACAATCACCGAAGTCACCCATGCAGGGACAGCCTCGAAAATCCACATCAACGTGGCGAATGCGAATACAGCGATAACGCGCTGTTCAACCAGTGTCAAGCCCGGGATGCCGAACGTGTCGGTCGGGAGCAACCACAAAAGCAGCGATACACCTATTGCTACAAGAATTTTGATAGTGTTCGAGAGTGTGTTGTCATCGGACAAACGTCTCTCTTTTCTCTTCTTTTGGTATTCTTCTACCAAATGAAAACCAGGAAAAATTTTAAACATACAATAATATAAATTAATTAGTTAAATATTTTCTCTTCTTAATTGGTCTTATTGGTCTTATGGGACTAATAGGTCTTATTGGACTAATTAGTCTTATTAGCCTAATTGGCCTTAGCCACAAAGCACCAGTATAATCACCTGCACCGTCACTATTCTAAGGAACATCACCAAGGGATAAACCGTGGTGTAGCCCACGGCCGGAGCATCGTTGCCCGCTGTCTGGTTGGCGTATGCAAGGGCTGGCGGGTCAGTAGTTGAACCGGCCAAGAGACCCATCAGTGTGAAGTAGTTCATCTTGTATTTCAACCGTGCCACAAGACCCATGATGAGCAGGGGAAGGGTGGTGATGAGGAATCCGCAACCTACATAGAGGAGTCCGTCACCTTCGACTACCGTCTGCACAAAGTTGCCACCCGCCTTTATACCTACGCTGGCAAGGAAAAGGGCGAGGCCTATCTCGCGCAACATCAGATTGGCGCTCATGGTGGTGTAGGTGACAAGTTTCAGCTTGTATCCGAATCGGGCGATGAGGATGGCTACTATGAGCGGGCCTCCTGCCAAGCCGAGTTTTACAGGTGTGGGGATACCGGGGAAGGCGATGGGGATGCTTCCGAAGAGGATTCCGAGGAATATGCCCACAAAGATGGTGACAATGTTCGGATGGTCGAGACGCTTCAGTGAATTGCCCATCTTATTGGCTACGCGCTCGACGGCATCCTGCGGACCAACCACCATCAGGCGGTCGCCCACCTGGAGTTTCAGATGGGGAGTGGCAAAGAGATCCATACCCGAACGGTTGATACGTGTCACGTTCACTCCATAAATGCTGCTGAAGTGCAGCTCTCCGAGGCTCTTGCCGTTCACTTTGGATTGTGTCACAAGGATGCGTCTTGATACCAATGGTGAACTGATGTCCTGATGCTCCCAATCCACCTCTATCCGTTTTCCGATGAATGCGATGATGGCTTCGGCATCGTCTTCGGCACAGACGATGAAGAGCTGGTCGCCCACGTGGAAGATGGTGTTGCGGTTGGGGATGCTCACATGTCCGTTTTGCAGAATGCGTGAGCAGACAAAGTCGCGGTTGAGGAACTCGCGCACGGCCATCAGTGTCTTGCCGTTCAGTGCCTCGTTGTGTACTTCTACGTGCATCAGGTGGGGTTTGATGTGCGGGTTGCCTTCCTCCTGCTTCAGTTCATCCTCTTCCTTGGCAAAGTTCACGCGGCAGAGGTATTTCAAGAGGATGGTGGCTCCGATGATGCCCACCACACCGAGGGGGTAGGCACAGGCGTATCCGTTGGCGATTTCAGGCCCCGTGTATCCCATTTGGCTGAGTGCTTCGTTGGCCGCACCAAGGCCAGGTGTGTTCGTGATGGCTCCGCAGAGCACACCCACCAACATCGGCAAGTCCTCCTTCTCGAAGAGTAATGCCCACAGGATGAGCATCACCGCTATGTTCAGCACCACCACACCCGTGGCAATGAGGTTCATCGTCACTCCACCTTTCTTGAAAGAGGAGAAGAACGAAGGACCTACCTGTAGGCCGATGCAGAAGACGAAGAGAATGAGACCGAAGTCCTGCACAAAGTTCAGTATCTCGCGGTTGCCTGTAAGTCCGAAGTGTCCCATCAGGATGCCTACAAACAAAATAAAGGTGACTCCCAAGGAGACACCCATCATCTTCAGCTTTCCCAACAGCACTCCTCCAGCAATCACAAAGGAGTACAGCAACACGATGTGTGCAATCGAGTCGGGGTTGAACAGCAAGTTTTCTAACCAATCCATCTTACCTTATTCTAAAACCGCTGCAAAATTACCCTAAATTGCCAACGTGACCAATCTTCTTCCCTACATTTTTATTAAGATTTTATGCAAATGCGATAATGTATCAGGGAGTGAATGTAAATAGGAATGGATTGTAATGTCAGTGTTGCAATTTGGTGTTATTTTTATGCTTTTGTTTTTTGCTTACCTGAAAAATATTTTTTCCCTGTGGGAGAAAAAAAACTTTCAGGTAGGGAAGAAAAATTAGGGATATAATATACTATATCTACATTTATTTACTACCTTTGCACGGTAATACATGAAATTTGCAAACAAACATATTTTTATTAACCATAAAAACAAAGCTATGGCAGATTGTAAAGAAAAACTTTTCGCTGACTTTGCACCCGTGTCAACCCAAGAGTGGTTGGACAAAATCAATGTGGATTTGAAGGGTGCTGACTTTGAAAAGAGACTCGTTTGGAAAACCAACGAAGGATTTAAAGTAAAGCCCTTCTACCGTCAAGAGGACTTGGAAGGGTTGAAAACAACCGAAGGACTTCCTGGAGAATTTCCCTATGTGAGAGGTACCAAGAAGGACGACAACACGTGGCTCGTCCGTCAGGACATCAAGGTGGAGTGCGCCAAGGAGGCTAACGCAAAGGCGCTTGACATCTTGAATAAAGGTGTTGACTCATTGGGCTTCAGCCTCAAGAAGAAGGACCTCTCGCCCGAGTATATCGAAACATTGTTGGACGGTATCTGTGCCGAGTGTGTAGAGTTGAACTTCTCTACTTGCCAAGGAGCCACCGTAATGTTGGCCAACCTGTTGGTGAGCTACTTCACTAAGAAAGGTTATGACCTTGCTGCATTGAAGGGTTCAATCAACTACGACCCGATGGGCAAGATGCTCTGCAAGGGTAAGGATATGACCGCCTATGTGGCTATTGCCAAAGAATTGGTGGAGGTGATGAAGGCACTTCCGGAGTACCGTTGCATCACGGTGAATGCCATCGAACTGAACAATGCCGGCTCATACATCAGCCAAGAGTTGGGTTACGCCCTTGCATGGGGTAACGAATACCTGAATGCCCTTGTAGAAGCAGGATTGGATGCAACTGAGGTGGCCAAGAAGATTAAGTTCAACTTCGGTATCAGCTCCAACTACTTCCTCGAAATCGCTAAATTCCGCGCCGCCCGTATGCTTTGGGCAAACATCGTGAAGGAGTACAACCCTGCTTGCGAATGCGCTTGCAAGATGAAGGCACATGCCGAGACTTCTACCTTCAACCTCACCTTGTTCGACGCACACGTAAATATGCTCCGTACACAAACCGAGGCCATGAGTGCCGCCCTTGCAGGTGTGGATTCAATCACTGTATCGCCCTTTGATAAGGCTTATCAGACACCCGATGACTTCTCTGAACGCATCGCCCGCAACCAACAATTGTTGTTGAAGGAAGAGTGCCACTTCGATAAGGTGGTTGACCCTGCTGCTGGTTCTTATTATATAGAAAACCTCACCGTCAGCATTGC
>JAFWYQ010000038.1 GCA_017517605.1 Bacteroidaceae bacterium | reverse complement strand
TGGGTGCCTTCTGCATCAGTCTGAACTGCAAGGGTGCCGACTCGGCCGAGGAGTTCAACCCCGCGACCCACATCAAGCGTGTGAAAGCCCGTTGGGAGATGGGCGACAAGTTCCAGAACCTGACGGAGGAGGCCGTGTTCCACCTCGTGGCCAACCGCAAGCAGCAGGCTGCCGTATTGAAGGCCGTGAAGGCGGGAGACACCAGTGTGGACCTCACCACGGGTACCACCTCGGGAGGCACTACCTCCGGCGGTAGCGAGGAACCCGACAACGGCGGTGGCGGCGACAATGGCGGCGCAACGGGGGGTAATCCGCTGTAGTCCTTTCACTTTTTCTTCTCTGTGAATAGAAGAAAAAGATGACAAAAAGAAGAGTCACCGGCTACACCGAAATGGCTACTCGCCGGTACAAAATCCTAAACGAGCTTAAACGCGCTTCGCTTGAACGAAACCCCGTTCTTAACGGATTTTGCACCGTCTCGCTTAACGCCATTTCGCCTAATGCCGGGAGCCATGCGGCACGTTGGCGTTCCTGTCACGGTGGATTTGTAATCCGCCGTATTTGAGGAGGGGATTTGTAATTCCCTTTTCTGTGATAAGGAATCTTTAGCGCATCACAGATGCTGATACTCAACACATCCGCATTGCAAAGCGGATGGACGGTCTCTGCCTTCTCAAAAAAAAGGGGAAAAGGCTCTGTGTCTCTGCGTCTCTGCGTTTTATCAATCATTTCTAACATTTAATACTTCAACTTATGGAAAATCAAAAAGAAAGCGTTTGGAGCACCGTGCTTCGCGTAGTGATAACCATCCTGACAGCCATTGCAACAAGCCTTGGTGTGCAGAGTTGTATGTGAAATTAGTTGACAAGTTGACGAGATACAAGTTGACAAGGGCCATGCGGCACTACTCCTCGTCAACTGAATCAATCCTTGTCAACTCGTCAACTCGTCAACTGAATAACTATGTTTGAAAAACTTACACTCAACGACCCCGTTTTCAACGTGCCTATCTATCCACTCCCCTCCCTTGGGAGGGGTAAGGGGGAGGGTCCAGTGGGTCCTGTCCGCCTCCTCATCATCCACTGCTCCGCCACCTTGCCGGGGCAGCGCGTATCGGTGCAGGACATCGACCGATGGCATCGCCAGCGGGGCTTCGACTGCATCGGCTACCACTTCTACATCACCGTGGATGGCACCATCTGGACGGGCCGTCCGCTGAACCGCATTGGGGCGCACTGCAAGGGGTACAACACCCACTCCATCGGCATCTGCTACGAAGGGGGACTGGACGAGGAGGGCCGCCCCTGCGACACGCGCACACTCCTTCAGAAAGCGGCCTTGGTGGCCCTCATCAACAAATTGCGGGAGGTGTATCCCACAGCGGATGTGGTGGGACATTGTGACCTCGACCTCAGCAAAGCATGCCCGTGCTTCAGTGCGGTGGGGGAGTATGCAATAAGTGACGAGTGACGAGCTACTAAGGATGAACTGTTAGGAACGAGAGAATATCCCGTTTTTGTCCTCCCCCCCCAAAAAAACGTCAACAGGAGTACCCGGTAACTAAAGGTCTAAAATTCCGCAGTCACTCCGATGGAGGGTACAAGGGTGTTGCTGTCCTGTCCCACGCGCTTCATCTTGTAGCGTTGTTCGGAAACAGGGGCCAGGGGATTGGCAATTTCACCCGTACTCATAAAGACATCCTGTTGTTGGATGCGTACATTCTGCAAGTTGGCAAAGATGCTTATGCGCCAACGGCGGAAATACCACTCCTTGTCTATACGTACATCATATTGGGTATAGAGGGGGCTTCGCTCGGCATTGTAGCGGGAGTAGTCGGGTAGGGAACGTCCATGGGCATCCCAATAGGTGATATAGGATGAGGCTACCTCGTCGTAAGGGGTATAAGGAGTTCCTCCCAATAGGCTCACCTTGGTTCCGACACTCCAATGACGAGGCAGTTCGTAAGTTCCACAAAGATTGAGGATGAAGCGGTTGTCCCACGGCGAAGCGATATAGGGTGATTGGGCATCGGCCCGATAGGCACTGCGATACCAGGTGAACGAGCCGGTGAGGTTAAGCCGCTCAGGTTTCAGCCAACGGAAAAGCAACTCTACTCCATAGGCTCTTCCTGAAGCGTCGGGAAGCAATGGCTCATTCCCCACAATACCGTAGTCGGCCCCTTTACAGGTGAGTGGGATGCCATCGGTTACGGAAAGTGGGATATGGTAATATTGTTTATAGAAACCTTCGATAGACAGGGACATCCCGTCTGCCAACAGCCATTCTCCACCTACGGCACTCTGCCATACACTCATGTAAGGCAGATGACGGTTTGTCAACCGTCCATTCTCCTTGTGCCCTAAGGCCGTATATGGTGGAAGTTGGTGATAAAGTCCCGAAGAGGCTGACACCACCCATGCCGGCGACAGTGCATAACGTACCGATGCCCGTGGCGACAACTGTTTCCACACCTGTTTCATCCGCGTGGAGAAGCTGTTGCCATCCACACGTATACCCGTCGAAAGTTTCAGCTTGTCTTCACGGTCTGTGTAATTGGCCGTAAACGATGCCCCATAACTGAAGAATCCTGACCGGGTGTCGTAATGGTTCCATTGTCCCAACAGATTCTGTTGACGGCTGGTCGTCACAAAGTTGTGGTAAGCCAATTCGGCATTCTCCTTCAAGGTCCAGCAATCACCAAGAATCGTACGGTTCTCTACCTTCAACGTACTTTTCTGCTCGCGTCCACGAAGGTTGAACATCAGATTCTCTTCCTCCGATTCATCGTTGTTGCGATACTTCACGTTACGATTATTCAAGTAGTTATGGCTAACGATGAACGAGGTGGTGTGCGGTCCTGTATAGTGACGGGAAACAGCGCCTACGGTGAAGGTCTCCTGTGATACCTTTGGCAAGTAACCAAGGATGTAGGCGGAGTTCTCGTTGTCAGCAACCCCCGTGTTCAGCTTCATGCGGTCGATACCGCCCAAGGCTATCAGCGTAAAGGTGTTGTAGCGCGAAAGTTTGGTCTCGACCTTGAACAGTCCGTCAATATAATTGGGAAGGAAAGGGAGGTCGAGCATCTTGAACACGAATTGCAGATAGGATTGGCGGAGCGAAAAGAGGTATGTGGTGCGCTCGCTGAAGTGTCCGCTGCCGCAGAGCGACGCTTCGGAAGTACCCAAAGTGGCCTTGAATGTCTGCCGCTCAGTGTCACCACCCCACAATTTGAAATCGAGTACCGAACTCATGGCACCCGAACGGTCGGCAGGGAAAGCTCCTGTATAGAACTGTATCTCTTGGATGAGGTCTGCATTGATAAGGCTCACGGGACCGCCCGTAGCACCTTGCGTAGCAAAGTGGTTGATATGGGGAATCTCAATACCGTCCATATAGAAACGGTTCTCCGATGGGCCTCCGCCACGCACAATCAAGTCGTTGCGATAGCCTGCCGGAGAGAAAGAGACACCGGGCATCATGCGGACGATGCGTGACACGTCGCGCCCTCCGCCAGGGGTCTTCTCTATCTCGCGTACACCGATGACATGCATGCTCAACGGACTTTCCACCGTCTTGCGGAAGGGCGATGGCTGTACAGATATTTCGCCCAATTCCTGTGTCCACTCCTCTAACTCCACATTGATTGCAGGAGTTGTAGCCGACACTTGAAACGACGGTGTCTGCACACCCCGATACCCCGTGGCCGTCACCCACAGGGAAGAGATGCCCGCAGGCACCTGCCCGATACGGAAAGCGCCCACACTGTCCGTACTCGTCTGCAATTCATAATCCCCCACTACCATAATGGCTGCACCCACCATCGGTTCGCGGCTCTTCTTGTCAATGACTGTACCGCGAACCTCGTAATGCTGTTGGGGGAAAAGCCATTCTGCCTGACAGAGGAGCAAACATCCTAAAAACAATCTCCTTACCTTCATTCATCATCGCGTTATCCGATGAGGAAACAAGGTAAGGAGATTTTTGTTCAATAGCTATGAGTTGTGAGTGATGAGTTCTGAGTGACAACTCGTAGCTCGTCATTTGTAGCAATCAACTACTTGGCTTGCCACTTGCAGCGCACGGGAGAGAAGATTTTCTCTTCTTTCTTCAGTGTGGTCATGGCTTTATCCACCTCTTTTTTGTCAAGGCCGGTTTCCTTTGCCAAGGTGGTTGCATTCACGGGAGCATCCAGCTCCTTCATCTTTGCCAATACAATTTCTACGGTATCCATAATGTTTTTTATTTATTGGGTTAATAATTTGTTATGAAATATTGCACTGCTTCCAACAAAGATGATAAATCATTCTTTATCACAGACAATACAATTTCGGCATCAATGTCAAAATAGCCATGAGCTATGTGGTTGCGAATACCTATAACATCCTCCCATGGAATCTCTGCACGTTCAATGAGCAAACGCCCTTCGGTAAGTCGATTTATCTGATGAATCCCTTCGCCTATAGCTTCAATAAGCATACAATTAGCAGCCAATTTTTGCATTCCCTCGGGAGATTGATAATAATCATCAATGGAATTAACTGACTGGTTCCATTCTTGCAATTGGGTGATGGCAGTTTCGATTTGTCTGAAAATAGAAATTACCCGTTGCCGATTAGCGGATGATATAAATTCCATCATTTTCTATTTCTTGTAGTAAATAAGGATTGATATGCTTATGCATTCGCACAACATCAACAGGACATCCCAATAGGGTTTCAAGAAAACGTTTCAACCGAACCAACAAATAAGCACTCGGTTCCATTTCTACACACACATCCACATCGCTATCCTCGCGTTGCTCATCGCGAGAAACAGAACCAAACAAACGAAGCGAACGAATACCAAACATTCGCTTCAACTCATTGGAATGAGCCATAATCAATTGGATATATTCAGTTTTCGTCTTCATATCAACTTACTTGTTATCAGATGTCAGGTGCAAAAGTAGGTAATCTTGAAAAGAAAAGCAAAATATTAAAGGTTTTATTATAAAGAAAAAGGCTATTTTATCAAAAAATCATTCTTCCCACCTTTATTCCTGTGCGTCGCACATGCTCTTTAGCCACTTCGGGACGCATGGCGATGGCGAGCGGAAGATGCTCTTCGTTGATGGGGAGGATGGAAGCGAAACCGCTTTCTTGCAATTCAGTGCACCAATCGATGGAGCCACCAATGGCGATGGTGGGGATGTCTTGACGGGAGGCGGCTTGTAGTATGCCGTAGGGAGTCTTGCCCATCAGTGTCTGGTGGTCGATACGCCCTTCGCCTGTCACGACAAGGTCGCACCCTTTCAGCAATTCCTCAAAATGGAGGGCATCGAGCACCCACTCAACACCACGGCAAAGGCGGGCATTCAAGAAAGCACTGAAGGCTCCACCCAAACCACCGGCAGCACCAGCACCGGGCATTTCAGAAACATCTACCTTATTATATGAATGGATAATTTGGGCAAAGTGGCGCAAACCATTATCAAGTTGAATGACCATTGCGTCGTTCGCCCCTTTCTGAGGTGCAAAGACGTATGCCGCGCCACAAGGCCCACAGAAGGGGTTGGTAACGTCGCAAGCTACCGTGATTTCTACAGATTCCAATTCGGGAAGGATATGTGAAGAATCGATGGAAGCTATCTTTTCCAACGATTCGCCACAACCGTGGAGAAGATTTCCTTCGGCATCGAGGAAACGGAAGCCAAGGGCGCTGAGCATCCCTGTGCCTGCATCGTTAGTGGCACTTCCGCCAATGCCTATAAGCAGTTTACGGCATCCTCGCGCAAGGGAGTCGGCTATCAGTTGTCCTGTGCCGTAAGTGGATGTTTTCAAAGGGTTGCGTTCGTCTTCAGAGAGTAGAGTAAGGCCGCTGGCCGTTGCCATTTCAATGACGGCCGTTTCTCCCTTGTCAATCAGACCGTAGCGTGCACGGATAGGGCGCATCAAGGGGTCGAGCACTTCTGCCTCTGCCCATTCGCCTTGCCGTGTACTTACTATCGCTTCGGCCGTACCTTCGCCACCGTCGGCCATGCAGACTTTCTTTACTTGGCAATCGGGGAGGGTAGTGCGCAACCCTTCTTCAAAGGCGTCGGTCACCTCAGCTGATGTGAGCGAACCTTTAAACGAATCGAAGGCAAGGAGGATGGTTTTCATCCCTGCGCCTCCTCCAACTCCATCGAGGTGGTTTCCCATTCCTCCACTACAGCGTCGAGTTGTTTTTTCAGGGTGGTATGCTTTTCGTAGAGGCTCATGTCGGCGGCACCCTCAGGAGTAGCCATCTGTTCTTCAAGGGCTGCAATGTCGGCCTCCAACTTTTCGATGCGGGCTTCGCAATCGGCTACCGCCTTCTCCAAACGGCGGATGAGTTTCTGTTGCTCTTTTTGTTGTTCGTAGGAGAGTTTGGAGGTCGAAATTTCTGCCGTGTCTGAAAGTTTTTTTTCTCCCGTAGGGGAAGAAGAAAGCGCAGGTGAGGAAAGTTTGTCGAGCGAGTCAATGCGTTTTTTCTGAAGAAAATCATAGATGCCTCCCAGATGCTCGCGCACTTGTCCGCCTCCGAATTCATACACTTTGGTGACAAGGCCGTCGAGAAATTCGCGGTCGTGGCTCACGACGATGACCGTGCCATCAAACTCGCGGATAGCCTCCTTGAGTACATCCTTCGAGCGCATGTCGAGATGGTTGGTCGGCTCGTCGAGGATAAGTAGATTCACCGGTTCGAGCAACAAACGGATCATGGCCAAGCGGCTACGTTCGCCACCAGAGAGTACTTTCACCTTCTTTTCTATGGCCTCGCCACCGAACATGAAGGCGCCAAGGATATCCTTTATGCGTGTGCGGATGTCGCCCACCGCAACACGGTCGATAGTGTCGAATACAGTCAAGTTCTCGTCAAGGAGTTGTGCTTGGTTTTGCGCAAAGTAACCAATCTGTATATTGTGGCCAATCTTTAAGTTGCCATCGAAAGGTATTTCGCTCATTATGCACTTCACCAAGGTGGATTTTCCCTCGCCGTTCTTTCCGACAAAGGCCACCTTTTCGCCACGTTTGATGGTGAGGTTGACGTGGGAGAAGACGATATGTTCTCCGTATTCCTTCTTTACCTCCTCGCAAATAACGGGATAGTCACCGCTACGTTGGGCGGGAGGGAACTTCAGGCGGAGGGAGGCATTGTCCACCTCGTCCACTTCGATGGGGATAATCTTCTCCAATTGCTTGATGCGGCTCTGCACCTGCACGGCCTTGGTAGGTTTATAACGGAAGCGTTCGATGAAGTCCTTCGTCTCTTGAATCTCCTTCTGCTGGTTTTCGTAAGCACGCAGTTGTTGTTCGCGGCGCTCGGCACGAAGTTGCATGAACTCGTCGTACTTCACACGATAATCATAGATGCGTCCGCAAGAGATTTCAATCGTTCGGGTTGTTACATTGTTGATGAAGGCGCGGTCGTGACTCACCAGCACCACGGCATTGCATCGCGTGGCAAGGAAGTTTTCGAGCCATTGGATACTCTCGATATCGAGATGGTTGGTCGGCTCGTCCAACAGGAGCACATCGGGTCGGCGGAGCAGGAGCTTGGCCAACTCGATACGCATACGCCATCCGCCACTGAACTCCGATGTAGGGCGGTCGAAATCCGAACGGGCAAAGCCCAAGCCCTGCAAGGTGCGCTCAATCTCGGCGTGGTAATTGTTACCGCCCATCATCTGATAGTGCTCGTTGGCGTGGGTAAACTTCTGGATGAGTGCCTGATATTCCTCACTCTCGTAGTCGGTGCGTTCAGCCAGTTGGTTGTTCATCCGTTCTATACTCTCCTGCAATTCGCTGATGTGCTCAAAGGCTTGTTCGGCCTCCTCCATCACTGTACGCGAATCACTCAATACCATCACCTGTGGCAGGTATCCCACCGAAATGTCCTTCGGTATAGCCACATTGCCCTCCGTAGGGGCTTGCAATCCGGCCAATATCTTCAACAATGTACTTTTGCCTGCTCCGTTCTTGCCCACCAATGCAATGCGATCCTTCTTGTTGATCACAAATGTCACGTCGGCAAACAACGGTTTTGCGGCAAACTCTACCTGTAAATGCTCTACTGAAATCATCCTTTATTTATTTAGTTGACGAGTTGACAAGATATAAGTTGACAAGGCCATGCGGGTCAAAACCTTGTAGACTTGCCAACTCGCAAACTTGTCAACTTGTCAACTTTCCTTATAATGGCCGCAAAGATACACTTTTTCGGGCAGATAAACAAACATGATGAAAAGATACAAATATGTATAATAAAGTTGTATATTTATTCAAAATGACAGTAAAATACGATAAATTACTTAAAAAGTGTTATAAAAATGCGATTTTTTATATCATTTTCTTGCACATATCAGCAAGTGGCCTTATCTTTGCATCGTGTTTTTCATAGTATTAGATTTAAGGTTACAAAGGTTGGGTCAAAGCGTTGACCCTTTTTTTATGTCTATACGTGAAGGAAAACCCCTCAAATCAACTATATAATCACCAAAATAATAAAGGCGCGGATATAAAATCCACGCCTTTATGCTATTTTTTCATTTTGTCACCTATTTCTTCTCCAGCTTATACAATTTGTCACTCGGGCGTACTTTGCCAGGTACCTTGATAGAGATGTGTTCTCCCTTGTGTGCCGTCTGTACGGGCTTGAGGTCGTAACGGATTTCGTCGAGGTCGATAAAGACGGCTCCCGTAGTAGGGCCGGTGATGAGGAGTTTGTCGCCTACAGATATTTCCGATGCCTCGATGAGGAACTCGGCCACGCCGATGTTGCTGAAGTATTTGATGCCCTTGCCCACATATACCTTGCGCTCGGTGGCTTCCGAACCGTAGGTCTTGCTCCATTCGCCCAGGCGTTGGCCAAGGTAGTAACCATCCCAGAAACCACGGTTGAAGACAGTCTTCAGGCGTTCGTCCCAAGCATCCTTCTTCTCTTCGGTAAGGGTGCCGTCGAGGTAGCTCTGGATAGCCTCCTTGTAGCAACTCACCACGGTGTGGACATATTCAGGGCCACGGGCGCGGCCTTCGATCTTGAACACCCGCACACCGGCATCCATCATCTTGTCCATAAAGCGGATGGTCTTCAAGTCCTTGGGCGACATGATGTACTTGTTGTCCACTTCCAGTTCGATGTCGCTCTCCTTGTCGCGGACGATGTACGAACGGCGACACACTTGCATACAGGCACCGCGGTTGGCTGAATGGTTGAGGTTATCGAGGCTCAGATAGCACTTGCCGCTCACCGCCATGCAGAGGGCACCATGGCAGAACATTTCGATGCGCACCTGTTCGCCACGAGGGCCACAGATGTTTTCCCGCTGGATGGTGCGGTAAATCTCAGATACTTGGTCGAGGTTCAATTCACGTGCCAGCACCACTACATCGGCAAAGCGGGCATAAAACTTCAGAGCCTCGGCATTGCTGATATTGAGTTGGGTAGAGAGGTGTACCTCCTGGCCGATGCGGTTGCAATACTCCAACACGGCCACGTCGGCGGCAATGACGGCCGAAATGCCAGCCTCCTTGGCGGCATCCACAATCTTTTGCATCAGGCAGATGTCCTCGTCGTAGATGATGGTGTTCACCGTCAGGTAGCTCTTTACATCGTGTTCGGAGCAGATGACGGCAATCTCGCGCAAGTCGTGGATGGTGAATGCACTGGCCGAACGGGCGCGCATATTCAAATTTTCAATTCCAAAATAAATGGAATCTGCACCGGCATGTATGGCCGCCATCAGTGATTCGCGACTTCCGGCAGGGGCCATTATTTCAAAATCCTTCAGTGTAGGCATAACAATACTATTACATAAGCTATTTTTAGAACACAGAGACACGGAGACACAGAGTCCTTTTTTTTGTTTTTAACATAAGAACGTAAGTACATAAATTCCACAAACCTTTTGTTTTTATGCCTAAAAAAGAGAAAAGCTCTGTGTCTCTGTGCCTCTGTGTCCTAAAAACATCATATCGAATTACTTTTACGGCCGCAAAGTTAGGAAAAATATCAGAGTTTCTTCGCCTATCAGGTAGATAATCCGAATATTTTATCTACTTTTGCCCCTCATTTCAGAAAAGAAGGCAATGAAGATACGTAATATTGACTTGGGTGAACGTCCCGTGGTGCTGGCTCCGATGGAGGATGTCACTGATTTGGGATTCCGATTGATGTGCAAAGAGTTTGGTGCGGCTATGGTGTACTCAGAGTTTGCCAGTGCTGATGCGCTGGTGCGCCTGGTAAACAAGACGATGCAAAAACTGGCGATCAGCCCCGACGAACGCCCTGTGGCCATACAAATATATGGTAAGGAGGTGGAGCCGATGGTGGAGGCCGCCCGCATCGTGGTGGAGCAGGCACATCCCGATGTGCTCGACCTCAACTTCGGATGCCCCGTAAAGCGTGTGGCAGGAAAGGGTGCCGGTGCCGGTATGCTTCAGAATGTGCCGCAGATGCTGGCCATCACCCGTGCCGTGGTGGATGCCGTGGATATCCCCGTGACGGTGAAGACACGCCTTGGGTGGGACAACGACCATCGCATCATTGTTGACCTGGCCGAGCAATTGCAAGATTGTGGTATCGAGGCACTGACCATCCATGGCCGCACGCGTAGCCAGATGTACACCGGTGAGGCCGATTGGACACTCATCGGTGAGGTAAAGAACAATCCGCGTATGCACATCCCCATCATCGGCAACGGCGATGTCACCACACCCCAACGCGCCAAAGAGTGCTTCGACCGCTACGGTGTGGATGCCGTGATGATTGGCCGCGCCAGCTTCGGTCGCCCGTGGATATTCAAGGAGGTGACTCATTACTTGGAGACGGGTGAGGAACTTCCTCTTCTCTCCTTCGAATGGAAAATGGACGTGCTTCGTCAGGAGGTGCTTCAAAGCGTGGCACGCTTGGACGAGTACCGAGGCATCCTGCACATCCGCCGTCACTTGGCCGCAACCCCTCTCTTCAAGGGGCTCCCCAACTTCCGCGACACCCGCATCGCCATGCTCCGTGCCGACACGGTGGAGGAGTTGTTTAAGATCTTCGACAAGATTAAGGAGATGTATGGAGAAAATGCGTGAAGTTTTAGGACATTTTACTAACTAATGTAAAGATATAGAACTTTCGATAAAAAAACACGGAAAATATTAGACTGTACTCGAATCTTTTTGTATTTTTGCAAAAAAAATAGAGTATGAACGAAAGAATCGCCGCCATCAGTAAGTATAATCTTTGGGACGGAAATGTCATAGAAACAGGTTATGAACGCCCCATTTATACCACAAACATCATGCGCTATTGTGGTAACCGTGTGATAAAGGTTCTCTGTGGACAACGTCGCTCGGGCAAGAGTTACATCATGCGACAGATCGCCAGCGAACTTATCCGACAAGGAGTAGAAAGCAACAATATACTCTTCATAAACCGCGAGTTTACCGCATTCGACTTTCTTGCCACATACAAAGACTTGGACGAGCTGATACAACTCTACGAAAAAGAGCTACACCCTCAAGGACGACGATACCTGTTTATCGATGAGGTACAGAACATCGATGGTTGGGAGCGCACAATCAACTCCTATGCCCAGGATTACACAGCAGAATATGAGATATTCATCACCGGCTCCAACTCGACCATGCTTTCTAGCGAACTCTCCACTTTACTGTCGGGGCGCTATGTCACATTCAACATATTCCCCTTATCCTATAGAGAATACTCTACCATCAACTCGCTCGCAATAGGAAAGCAAGGATATATGCAATACATGAGCGGAGGAGGATTCCCCGAACTCATCAATCTGCATGGCACCGACATAAGACAACACTATATCTCGGGACTCAAAGACACGATACTGCTTAAAGACATCATCCAGCGACATACGGTAAAGGACTCCAAGTTACTCGAAGACATCTTTGCATACCTCGTCAACAATGCGGCCAACCTGCTGTCGATAGCCAACATCACCAACTATTTCAAGACCCGTGGCCGCAAGACCAGCTACGAAACCGTAGCCGCATATATAGGCTATATTGAGGAAGCTTATCTCGTACATCGTGCCGACCGTTTCAACATCAAGGGCAAGGAGATTATCTCGGGCACCTACAAGTACTATACCAACGATCTATCGTTTCACAACTTTCTCTATAGCGGCACAGGATACGGCATAGGATACATGCTTGAGAACCTCATATACCTTGAACTCCTGCGAGCAGGATATAGCGTCTGTGTAGGTAGCATCAAAGATAAGGAGGTGGACTTCGTGGCGCGCAAAAACGACCGCATCATCTACATCCAAAGCACCTATATCCTTATCGACGAAACCACCACCGTACGAGAATATGCCCCTCTCGAGGCTATAGATGATCATTACGAAAAGTATGTTGTTTCGCTCGACGAAGTAGAACTCCCATCGCGCAACGGCATCAGGCACATACAAGCTTGGAGGTTGGATGAGATATTATAGTATTACTCCCCATGCTCCGTCCGACACCGTGGAAGAACTGTTTGCGATCTTCGACAAGATTAAGGAGATGTATGGCGGAGAAGGGTAGATGATGTAAAGATATTTTGAAACAGGAATGCAAGAACATTTACTCTGCAATATCCGAATATTATACCTTAATCAATACAAAGAGAAAAAGAAAAAATCGGCAAATAATTTGGCACTACCCTAACTTTGCTGTATCTTCGCGCTTCAAATGGCATATATATAATAAGGAATAGAAGATGATTGTCTGCATAGCCGAAAAGCCCAGTGTGGCGAAGGAGATAGCCGATGTGCTTGGCGCACGAAGCCGGCACGAGGGATATATCGAGGGAAACGGGTATCAAGTGACCTGGACCTTCGGCCACCTGTGTACGCTGAAGGAACCGCATGAATACACGCCCGCATGGAAGAGTTGGAGCCTTGGAAGTCTGCCGATGATTCCTCCACGCTTCGGTATCAAGCTGATAGCCGACTCGGGCATTGAGAAGCAGTTCAAGGTAATCCAGTCGTTGATGGAAAAAGCCGACTTGATTATCAATTGCGGTGATGCCGGTCAGGAGGGAGAACTTATCCAGCGGTGGGTGATGCAGAAGGCGGGAGCCAAGTGCCCTGTAAAACGCCTTTGGATTTCGTCGCTCACGGAGGAGAGCATCCGCGAGGGGTTCAACAATCTGATTGACCAGAGCGAAAAACAACCCCTCTACGAAGCAGGGCTCAGCCGTGCCATCGGCGATTGGCTATTAGGCATGAATGCCACACGACTCTATACCTTGAAGTATGGACAAAACCGTCAGGTGCTCTCCATCGGACGTGTGCAGACACCCACGCTTGCCCTTATCGTAAACCGTCAATTGGAGATTGAGAACTTCACCCCCGAACCGTATTGGGAGTTGAAGACCGTATATCGCGACACCACCTTCTCGGCCACAAAAGGTAAATTCACCTCAAAAGAAGAGGGATTGGAGTTTTTGGAAATCGTCAAGACTGCCCCCTTTACCGTCACCGATGTGTCGGCCAAGAAGGGTACAGAGGCTCCGCCACGCTTGTTCGACTTGACCTCCCTGCAGGTGGAGTGCAACAAGAAGTTCAGCTATTCGGCGGATGATACGTTGCGCGTCATCCAATCGCTCTACGAGAAGAAGATAACTACCTATCCGCGTGTGGATACCACCTTCCTGAGCGACGACATCTATCCGAAGTGCCCCGCTATATTAAAAAGTTTGCGCGACTATGCTACACTCACCGCTCCGCTCGAAGGAAAGAAACTGGCGAAGAGCAAAAAGGTGTTCGACTCGTCCAAGGTGACCGACCACCACGCCATTATCCCCACAGGGGTGTATCCGCAAAACCTGACGGATATGGAGCGTCGGGTGTTCGACCTTGTGGCGCGCAGATTCATTGCCGCCTTCTATCCCGATTGTAAATTCTCCACCACCACCGTACTTGGCGAGGTGGAGAAGATAGAGTTCAAGGTGACGGGCAAGCAGATTACCGACCTCGGATGGCGCGTCATCTTCGGCCAACCATCGCCCGACGAGAAGGCGGATGAAGAAGAACGCACCCTTCCCCTCTTTACCGTGGGAGAGAGCGGACCTCACCAACCCGACTTGAACGAAAAATGGACACAACCGCCCAAACCTTACACCGAAGCTACGTTGCTCCGCGCTATGGAGACGGCAGGTAAATTAGTTGACAACGAAGAACTTCGCGATGCACTGAAGGAGAATGGTATCGGACGTCCCTCTACACGTGCGGCCATTATTGAAACCCTCTTCAAACGTCGCTATATCCGTAAAGAGCGCAAGAACCTGATAGCTACTCCCACGGGTGTGGAGCTGATACAACTCATCCACGAAGACCTGCTGAAGTCGGCCGAACTGACGGGTATCTGGGAAAAGAAACTCCGCGAGATAGAGCGCCGCAACTATGATGTGCGTACCTTCCTTGACGAACTGAAGCAGATGGTGGGCGAAATCGTACACCAAGTGCTGAGCGACAACACCAACCGACGCATCACCATCGAAATACCCGTAGATGTTGCCAAGGAAATCGAAGCCAAAGCCGCACAGAAGAAAGCGAGGAAATCGGCCTCGAAATCGACTCCTAAAAAGGAAAAAACGGAGAAGAACATTTTGCCCAACGAGGAAAAAACTTTTTCCCAACCTGAGAAAAAAAATCCCGAGGGAATGCCCTGTCCTCTCTGCGGCAAAGGCATCATCATCCGTGGCCGCACCGCCTTCGGTTGTTCGGAGTGGAAGAACGGATGTACGTATCGGATTCCGTTTGAGGAAAGTTGAGGGTTTAGAGTTTAATTTCTGTAGGAACAGACCGATGTGTCTGCCCTGATTGAATGATCTACAATAAATGGCAGACACATCGGTCTGCCCCTACGGCGCGTGTTTGGTGAATCGCATGGCATCTTTTAATATTTACCCCCTTAGCAAGTCAATGGCATGAAAATAAGACTATTTTACATCGCAATTCTCCTCGCGCTTCTTGCCTTGTGGGCTTTTATGCCCGGCGATTGGTGGATGCTCTCATGCCCCCTCTACCAGTGGACAGGATGGCAATGTCCCTTTTGCGGAGCGCAACGGATGATGCAAGCCTTGATGCACGGAGAAATCGTGGAGGCATTCAGCTACAATCCTCTGTTGATGTGCACTTTGCCTTTGATGCTTCTCGGAGGATTCCGCTTGCTGTTTCCACAAATAGCTGAACGACATCCACGCGCCACGGGAAGAGCGCTTTTTACCGACAAAGCACTATTTGTGTACCTTATTGTCAGTTTTTTATGGGGAATAGTACGCAATATGGAAAAGTTTTTATAGTTTTGCATCCAAATAGTAACTAACAACTAAATTCAAAGAATCATGGAAACGAGAAACAACTTGCGTCAATTAAGTATTGACCAAACATTTTCACAAGCATGGGGATTGACAAAGAAGCATTTTCTGGTTTTTCTCCTATTGACATTTGTAATGTGGCTTGTCACTGTTATCCCCAGCAGTGGACAATATGCCGATTACATGAAAATCCTGATGGAAAACGGAGGCACCGTAACCGAAGAGATGCTGATGGCCACCGCAAGTCCCGCGGAACAAATCAAGGCCTCTATAACCAGCATCATCTGTAGTATTATCCAATCATACTTCATACTCGTTCTATACCGTTTGGCCAACGATGCCGCAAAGGGGGCAGATGTCAATTTAGCCAATCGTCTGAAAGATAGCATTCACGGATTTATTTTTTATTTGGTTACATACATATCCGTCTCTATCTGCATCGTAATAGGAACCTTTGCATGTATTCTCCCCGGAATTTTCTTGGGTATACGCTTATGGTTTGCCCCTGTGATTGCCGCCCTGCACCCCGAACGTTCATTCGGTGACTGCTTTGCCCAATCATGGAACATTACCAAAGGACATTTTTGGACGTTGCTTCTTTTGGGCATTGTAGTTCTTTTGCTGAATATCCTAGGACTCATGTGTTGTTGTGTAGGAGTGGTGGTAACAAGCATTATTTCCTACTTTGTCACCATTATCGCTTACCGCACCTTGTCGGGCGAAGCTGATGAACCGGCAGAAGATTTCACCTCTGAAAACTTGACCGTTGTAAGCGAATAAAACTCAACGACAGACAATAAAACCCGCTTTTTTCAGTTATTACATGGTAACGTTATGAAAAAAGCGGGTTTATTACATAGTATCGTATTCATCTTGATTGCCGTATGCCTATGGTCGTGCGGTGCGGAGAAGGCATTGCGCAAAGCGGAGCAGGCCGAGGCTTTGGGCGAATATTTCGAGGCGGCCAAGCACTACAAGAAGGCCTACTCGAAAACCAAGACAAAGGAACGCGACAAGCGGGGCGAACGTGCCTTCAAGATGGCCGAATGCTACCGACGAATCAACTACACCTCGCGTGCCGTAGGTGCCTACAAGAATGCCGTTCGCTACAAATATCCCGAAGACATCGCTCTGCTCCGCTTGGCGGACATGCAACGCATGAGTGGCGACTATAAAGGGGCCGCAAAGAATTACCAACTCTATCTTGAGCAAAACCCCGGCGACGAAACGGCCCTCAATGGAGTGAAGGCCTGCGAGGATGCCGCCCTTTGGAAGAAGAATCCCAACCGCTATATTGTAAAGAAATTCGACTTCTTCAACTCGCGAAGGGCCGAATACTCGCCCATGTATGCAGGGGAAGATGTGGAGCAAATCTTCTTTACCTCTACCCGCGATGGTGTGAAAGGCGAAGAGCTGAGCGGCATTACCGGCATGAATATGCCTGACATCTTTGTGGCACGTAAAGACGAAAAAGGCAAATGGCAAAAGCCCGAACCCATAGAGTCGGAAGTGAATAGCGAATTTGAGGATGGTGCTTGCGCCTTCACACCCGATGGCAAGACCATGTATTTCACCCGTTGCCAGATGGATGGCGACTATCCACGCTATGCTGAAATCTTCAAGTCGGCACGCTCGGATGCCTCGTGGGGGGCACCACAGAAGTGCGAAATCACCAAGGATACTCTCTCGTCTGTAGCGCATCCGGCCGTATCGCCCGATGGTATGTGGCTCTATTTTACTTCCGATATGCCTGGAGGGGTAGGGGGAACCGACATCTGGCGTGCACACATCAGTGATGACGGATTCGATTGGATAGAGAATTTGGAGGCACCCATCAATACTCCCGGTAACGAAATGTTTCCCACTTTCCGTCCCAACGGAGAGTTGTACTTCTCTTCTAACGGACACCCGGGCATGGGAGGGTTGGACCTGTTCAAAGCCATTTGGAATGAAGAGAAGGAGGTGTGGAGCATCGAAAATCTACAATCGCCTATGAACTCGCAAGCCGACGATTTCGGAATGACCTTCGAAGGCCCCTTCAATCGTGGATTCTTCTCGTCAAGTCGCGGAGATGCGCGAGGATGGGATCATATCTACACCTTTGAATTGCCCGAAATCATCAAGACCATCACTGGCTGGGTATACGAAAAGGATGGCTACGAACTGCCCAATGCCGTAGTGCATTTAGTGGGTGATGACGGCACGAACAAGAAACTGAGCGTAAAGATGGACGGCTCGTTCACCGAGCGGGTAGAGTCGGGTGTAAGTTACGTACTTTTAGGTACTTGCGAAGGATTCCTTAACTACAAGCAAGAGTTGCAGATGGATTCGTTGAACGAATCTTGCGATAGCGTGTTGCAATTCCCCCTCTCGTCCATGACACACCCCGTGTTGTTGGAAAACATCTTCTATGAATTTGACAAAGCGACCCTCACCGAGGAATCGACCGCCTCGCTCGATTCGCTTATCACTTTGTTGAACGACAATCCGAACGTGACCATCGAGTTGGGTGCCCATTGCGACTATAAGGGAAGCGATGTGTACAACGAACGTCTCTCGCAACGACGTGCCGAATCTGTGGTGAATTACCTGATTCAAGGAGGCATTGCCGCCGACCGCTTGGTAGCCAAAGGATATGGTGAAAGCCAACCAAAAGTGCTCCGCAAGAAACAAGCCACCCAATTAGGCTTCCTCAACGAGGGCGACACACTGACCGAAGCCTTCATCCTCACCCTCGACGAAGAACAACAAGAAATCTGCAACGCCCTCAACCGACGAACAGAATTCAAGGTCTTGCGTACGACTTATCGGTTGTATGAGTAAGAGAAGTGCTGTGCCTTTTTACCAAAAAGTTGCATACGTTCGTTAAAATCATCCTTTTAAAAAGTGGAAAAAGATTAAATTTTGTGATTTACCCCACAAACATTGCCGATTTATGGCAAATTTTAGTTTACTTTGCAGGCGAATTAAAGGGACTTGGGTGAATTTAGTTATCGATATAGGAAATACGGCTGCCAAAATGGCGGTATTTGAGAGGGGTATATTGGTGGAGACATTTCATGGAAATAACCACTCATTGACTGATTTGCCGGAAATTGCAAAGAAATATCCGTTGCAGAAAGGTATAATATCCTCAACCATTACTTTAACGGACGACATACGCGCTCAATTGGATGCAATAGGGATAAGTCTGTTGTACGTCAACTCCGAAACTCCTATTCCTATTACGAATTTATACAAGACCCCTCAGACTTTGGGAATGGACAGATTGGCTGCCATCATTGGAGCCAACGAGTTGAAACCCAAAATGGATTTGTTGGTTGTCGATGCAGGAACTTGCATCACCTACGATTTTTTGAATGCCAAAGGGGAATATTTGGGAGGAAATATCTCGCCTGGGATAAATATGCGGCTAAAAGCTTTGCATAAGTTTACAGACAAATTGCCGCTCGTTTCTCCTGATGGAGAGACTCCTGTTTGGGGAGACACAACAGATACAGCCATTCGGGCAGGCGTTGTAAACGGCATTGCGTTGGAAATCGAAGGTTACATCCAGCAAGCCAAAGAAAGATACCCCTCTCTCGTTGTATTTCTTACAGGCGGAGATGGATTTGCTTTTGATACAAATAAAAGAAACGACATCTTGACGGACAAGTATCTTGTCTTGAAAGGTTTAAACAGAATATTGAACTACAATGATACACCATCGTAAAGCGCTTATTGCGATACTATGTTTTCTCATGGCAATTCCGTACTGTTTGGGACAAAACGGAACCAATTCGCCTTTTACCCGCTATGGATTCGGACAATTGTCCGACCAGAGTTTGGGTGGGAATAAAGCCATGGGTGGAATTGGTATTGGATTACGCTCAAATCTTCAGATCAATGTCAGCAATCCGGCATCATATACCGCAGTAGATTCGTTGTCATTCCTGTTTGAAGTCGGTTTTACCATGCAGAATGCAAATTTCAGTGATGGAAAGACCAAACTGAATGCCAAAAATTCAAGTTTTGATTATTTGGCCATGCAATTCCGACTTTTTAGAGGAATGGGTATGACCTTGGGATTCTTGCCTTATTCAAATGTGGGATACAACTTCAGTTCAACCGAAGAATTGCCTTCGTTAAGCGATTGGGATGATCCAACAAGCGTAACTCGTGCTTATTCTGGAAATGGGGGCTTACATCAAGCCTTTATAGGTGTTGGTTATGAGATTCTTCCTAAATTATCTATAGGGACGAATGTCTCTTATTTGTTCGGAAATTTCAGTCACAAAGTTTCTGCAAACTTTAGCGATGCGAACATCTATCCGTTGGCACGAACCTATTATGCCGAAATAAGTGATGTAAAGTTTGATTTCGGTGCACAATATTCTTTACCTCTCAGTAAAAAAAGTTTGCTGACGTTAGGTGCTACTTATTCGTTAGGGCGGGATTTGAATGCCATTAATTCCTACATTTCTCAGCAAAAGTTGAATGGAAGTGTCGTTATTTCTGATAGTGTAACTCATGTTCGCAAGGCATTCCAACTCCCTCATGCTTTCGGAGTGGGTGCTACATACGAATATGACAACAGGCTTATCGTTGGGGCAGATGTCCTGCTTCAGAAATTTGGCGAAACACGTTTCTTTGGAAATAAGGGAGAATTGGCTGATCGCCTGAAATGTTCTGTCGGTGCGCAATATTATCCCGATCCGACATCAAACAATTTCTTTAAGCAAATAAAATACCGTGCGGGCGTTTACTATTCCAAACCCTATGTGAAAGTCAATGGACAGGAAGCGGCACGTGAATATGGAGTTGGAGCCGGTCTTACATTCCCGATTAGCAGCAAATGGGGATGGATGAATCAACGCTCTATTATCAGTATCAGCGGAGAATGGGTGAAAATTGACCCTCAAATAAAGGGAGTACTCACTGAGAATTATTTGCGGCTCAGTGTGGGCTTGACATTCAACGAACGTTGGTTTGTGAAACAAAAGGTAAGATAATACAAGTAACATTAAAATTATAATCCTAATGAAGAAAAAGACGACAACCCTCTTGTTTGCATTAGCTATCGGTGCAACAAGTGTTTCTGCTCAAGAAATTGCCGCAGCCGACAGATTCGGCCATGGCCAAGACAGTATCGAATGCCTTCAAAACATCAGCATGTATTCAGAACATGTAAAGGCGAAGAACTATGCTGAAGCATACGGACCTTGGAAGGCCGTATTCTACAAGCACCCTGCAGCACGAATTGATATGTATTCTATTGGTGCAGACATCCTGAAGGCTATGATTAAGGCAGAGAAAGACGAAGCAAAAAGAAATGAATTGGTGGATGAGTTGATGCAGATTCATGACCGCCATATCAACCATCTGAATGCAGTAAACGCGTTCCGTAAGAAACCTTTGACAAGAGCAAGTATCTTGGAAAGCAAAGCTCACGATTACTTTGTGCATACCAAACCTTTGGATGCAACTAAGGCTCATGCAATGTTTGTTGAAACGTTGAACATTGATCCTGCCAATGCCGGACACCAAATCATGCTTGATTTGATGCAGGTTTCTTCTGCTATTGCCAAGAAAAAGGAGGCTCATAGAGAACAGATTATCAAGGACTACTTGTTGACATCGGAATTGGCAGCAAAGAACTACAACAAAGCCAAAGAAAATGCCGCTAAGGGTGATGCCAATGCTGCTACTTATGAAAAGATGGCCGAGATGTGGGATAAGGTAAAGACAAACATCGACGGTTACTTTATCAATAGTGGTGCTGCCAATTGCGAAAGTCTTCAGGCTATTTACGCTCCTCAGGTTGAAGCTAACAAGGAAAATCTGGATTTCTTGAAACAGGTAATCAACGTGATGGCTAAAATCGGATGTAAGGATCAAGAGGCTTATATGGCTGCTGCAGAGTATGCACACAACATTGAACCTACTGCCGGTTCTGCTGCCGGTTGCGCTAACCGCTATTTCAAGAAAGGTGATTCTGAAAAGGCTGTTGAGTTCATGGATCAAGCTATCGAATTGGAAACTGATGATATCGAAAAATCCAAGTATTACTATACTACAGCTCAGATTCTCTTCTCTATGAAGCAATTGAGCAAGGCTAAAACGTATGCCAACAAGGCTATCTCACTGAATGGTAATTACGGTGCTCCCTATATCTTACTCGGACAGATGTATGCATCCAATATCAAGTGACACAACGAAGACGCGATGAACAAGTGCGTATATTTTGCTGCTATTGATAAATTCCAACGTGCAAAATCAGTTGATCCCAGTGTGGCAGAAGAGGCTAACAAACTTATTGCCAACTGTTCGGCACACACTCCGAAACCCGAAGATTTGTTCTTCTTGGGCTTGAAGAAGGGTGACAATGTGAACATTGGTGGATGGATTGGCGAAACAGTTACCATCAGATAACCTATCCTGTTTATTTATGGCAATCCATCAACGGATAAAAATATTTACTATTTGCTTAAACATAACAGTGGCCATGTGGGTCGCTGTTATGTTTCTTTTATTTCCTGCATGTAGCGGAACGGAACAAGGGAAGAGCGTTCCTGCAACCAATCGTGATTCGATGGCTGCCATGCGAACTGTTGGGGTGGAAAGCTATATCTCTGATTCGGGTGTAATCCGCTATAAGATCATTGCAGAAGAATGGATGGTATACGATAAATTGGATCCGCCATTCTGGGCTTTTGAAAAAGGATTGTATTTGGAGCAATTCAATGAAGATTTCTCTGCAGAAGCCACTATCAAAGCCGACACAGCTTACTATTACGACAAGAAAAAACTGTGGGAATTGCGTAGCAACGTACACATCGAGAATCAGAAACAGGAGAAATTCGACACGGATTTACTCTTTTGGGACGAATATAAGCAAGAGGTCTATTCAGACAAAAAAATACGTATTGAACAAGCTGACAAAGTCATTGTTGGTTACGGATTCAAATCAAACCAACAGTTGACCGATTATGTCATAAATAATACAGAAGGTATTTTTTACATAGAAGAAGATTCCCCCGAATCAGTCAATGATACGTTGGTAAATGACTCTATTTAATTTTATATGGGAAGTATTATAATACAAATTATCATTACATTAGCATTTTCTGCTTTTTTCTCAGGCATGGAAATTGCATTTGTCTCATCCAACAAACTGCGGTTTGAATTGGAGAAAGTCAATAGTAATATCACATCACATATACTTTCCATATTTTATCGACGTCCCAATGACTTTATATCCACTCAGTTAGTCGGTAATAATATAGCTCTTGTCATCTATGGTATTTTGATGGCAGAACTTATCGAACAGAATTTGTTGAAAGGTATAATAGAAAACGAATTTTTATTGGTACTTAGCCAGACTGTTATTTCCACCCTTATCGTATTGTTGACGGGGGAATTTATGCCCAAGACTCTGTTCAAGATAAATCCCAACAAGACACTTCAATTCTTTGCCTTACCCGCATTCGTTTGTTACATCGTCTTGTTTCCTATATCCAAGTTTGCATCGCTATTGTCCAATGGCTTCTTGCGCATGGTTGGGGTACGTGTAAACAAAGAGGCTTCAGATATAGCCTTTACCAAGGTTGATCTTGACTATTTCATCCAGTCAAGTATTGAAAGTAAAAACGAGGAGGATATTGAGACAGAAGTGAAAATCTTTCAAAATGCCCTTGATTTCTCCACAATCAAGATACGCGATTGCATTGTGCCTCGTACAGAGATTATTGCTGTTGACATAGACGCTTCTTTAGACGAATTAAAATCTCGTTTTATTGAATCCGGAATATCAAAGATTATCGTATACAAAGAGAGTATCGACAATATCATCGGTTACATTCATTCATCAGAAATGTTCCGACATGCTCAAGATTGGAAGGAACACATCAGTCAAATTCCTTTTGTGCCCGAAACGATGGCAGCTCAAAAGTTGATGCAACTTTTTATGCAACAGAAAAAGACTTTAGCGGTAGTTGTGGATGAATTTGGAGGTACTTCTGGTATTGTGGCTTTGGAAGATTTGGTAGAGGAAATCCTTGGCGAGATAGAGGATGAACACGATACATCCAACCATATTGCCAAAAAACTGAATGACGAAGAGTATGTGTTTACTGCCCGGTTGGAAATAGAAAAAATCAACGAGATGTTTGATTTGGAACTTCCAGAAAGTGACGATTACCTTACCTTGGGAGGAATGATTCTTCATCATTATCAAAGTTTCCCCAAATTGCACGAAGTTGTTAAAATTGGTCGTTTCCAATTCAAAATAATCAAAATGTCGGCCACAAAAATAGAGATTGTACGCCTTAAAGTGGTCGAATAGTGCATTTTTTTTGCAAAATAGTAGGCTACGTGAATGGTTTTTTGTACCTTCGTGCGCTCATTACAGAAATAGAGAAAATAATAATAATAAAAACATTAAAATCAAAATGGCAACATTACAAAAGATTAGAAGCAAAGGCCCCCTGTTGGTCATTATCATCGGTCTTGCACTCTTTGCCTTCGTGGCAGGAGATGCATGGAAAGCATTGCAGCCTCACACAGGCAAACAGGATGTGGGTGAAATCAATGGTGAAAAGATTTCTGCCCAAGATTATCAGAAATTGGTAGACGAATACACTGAAGTATATAAATTCAGCCGTCAAACCAATGCTGTCAGCGACACCGAACTTTCTCAGATTAAAGACGAAGTGTGGAGTACGTTGATTTCTTCAAAGATTCTTGAGAAGGAAGCCGCTAAGTTGGGTTTGCAGGTTACTGACGCTGAAATGAAAGCTGTTATTAACGCTGGCAACCATCCGTTGCTGAGCCAAACTCCGTTCCAGAATCCTCAAACAGGTACTTTTGATGTAGATTTGTTGAAGAGTTTCTTGAATGAAGTGGCAACTATGGATTTGAACCAATTGCCCCAGCAATATGCCGAGTACTACGTGTCAATGAGTAACTATTGGAACTTCATTGAAAAGACTCTCCGTCAAAGCTTGTTGATGGAAAAGTATCAGTCTCTTATCACCAACTCTATGATTTCAAATCCTGTTGCAGCCAAGGAGGCTTATGACGAAACAAACAACAGCATGAATTTGCTTGTTGCTGCAATCCCTTACACTGCTATCGCAGATTCAACTATCAGTGTAAGCAACAGCGAAATCAAGAGCCTGTACAACGAAAAGAAGGAGATGTACAAGCAATATACTGAAACCCGCGACATCAAGTACATCGACGTATTGGTTACAGCCAGTCAAGAGGACCGCAATCAGTTGGAAAAGGAAGTGGAAGAATATGCTGGACAGTTGGCTGCAGCCGATGTGGAATTGGCTCCCTTTATTCGTAGCACCGGTTCAACAGTTCTCTATTCAGAAGTTCCTGTTAAGAGCAGTGCATATCCCCGCGACATTGCTAATAAGCTTGATACAGCAAAGGTTGGTGTAGTATCTGCACCCTATTACAATCGTGCTGATGACTCATTCAATGCTTTCAAGGTTATTGCTAAAGTTAATGAACCGGATTCTGTTCAATATCGTGTAATCCAGGTTGTTGCTGCTGATGAGGCTACTACTGATGTATTGGCGGACAGTATCTATACTGCCATCAAGGGTGGTGCAGATTTTGCAGAATTGGCAAAGAAGTATGGTCAGGAAGGTCAAGAAATGTGGATTTCAGGTGCACAATACGAAGGTGCTCCTGTGGAAGCAGAAAACGCTACATTGGTCAACACATTGAACAATATGAAGAAGAATGAATTGAAGAATCTTGACCTTGGTCAGGTAAATCTTATTCTTCAGGTTCTCGACCGCAAGGCTATGACAGATAAGTATCAGGTAGCAGTAATCAAGCGTCCTGTTGATTTTAGCAAGGAGACTTACAATAAGGCCTATAACAACTTCAGTCAGTTTGTGGCTGCAAACAAGACATTGAAGGAACTTGAAGCCAATGCAGAAGAGAGCGGATATCGCTTGCTTGAGCGTAAGAATTTCATGAGCAGCGAACACAATGTAAGCAACATCTCTGGTACTCGCGAAGCCTTGAAATGGGTCTTCGAAGCTGAAGAGGGTGAAGTTTCTCCGCTTTACGAGTGTGGCGAGAACAACCATCTGCTTGTTGTTGCCCTTGTTGGTATCAACGAGACAGGATATGCTCCCATTGAAAAGGTTCAAAGTGAATTGAAAGCAGAAATTATCCGTAGCAAGAAAGCTGAGAAGTTGATGGCAGAATTGAAGAATGCCCAAAGCTTTGCTGATGCCAAGAAGGTGGCAAATGTTGTAACTGACACCATCAAGCACGTTACATTCTCTGCCCCCACATACGTATCCATTACTCGTGCCAGCGAACCTGTTTTGGGCGCTTATGCAGCCAATGCAGAGTTGAATAAGCTGAGTGCTCCTATCAAGGGTGATGCCGGTGTGTATGTAGTACAAGTTATTGAAAAGGAGAACAATGCTGGAGCAGGTAGCTTCGATGCGGAAACTGAAGGAAGCAAGTTGAATGCTGTTGCTGCTCGTGCCGCTACACGCTTTATGAACGACCTCTATATGGGCGCCAACGTGAAGGATGAACGTTATCTGTTCTTCTAATATAATTTAAAGGACAGACTTCAATTGATATAAAGAGGGTGTGTCAAGTAAAGATGCACCCTCTTTTTTTCTAATATAGGAAGATCATCAAAGACAAACATATAACTAAATTACCATTACATTAAACATTATCATTATGAAGAAACTAATGATGCTTTTGTTGGCAGCTATGCTGACTTTCCCCGTTGGATTTGCGGCCAAAAAGGCGAAGAAGAGTGTAGACCTTTTCCCTGATGGCACAGAAATACCCGAATGGTTCCGTCAAAACGATCCGGTAAATATTGAGAATTTAGGAAAACAATATGTACTTACCGATTATGAAATATTTGCAGATGGCCGTTTGCATACCGAAGAGATTCAAGCATTGATTGACAAGGCTGCAGCCAATGGTGGTGGTGTCATCGTTATCCCCCGTGGTACATTTATGACTGGTGGATTGCAATTCAAGCAGGGTACACATCTCTATCTGGAAGATGGGGCAACACTGATGGGTTCTGATTTCATTGGTGACTATCCTTTGGGAAAGACACGCATCGAGGGTGAGACCTGTACTTACTTCGGCGCCCTTATCAATGCTGACGGTCTGGATGGCTTCACCATCTCGGGCAAGGGAACTATTGATGGCAACGGTCTGCGCTATCACAAGCAATTCTGGCTTCGCCGTAAGTGGAATCCCAAGTGTACTAACAAAGACGAACAACGTCCTCGTTTGGTATATGTATCCAACTGCAAGAACGTACAGATTGAAGGTGTAAAGTTGCAGAACTCAGCTTTCTGGACTACACATATATATAATAGCGAGAATGTAAAGTTGCTCAACCTCTCCATCTATTCGCTTTCCACTCCTAATCACGCTAAAGGTCCCAGTACCGATGCTATCGACCTCGATGTCGTAAAGAATGTATTGGTAAAGGGTTGCTATATGTCTGTCAACGACGATGCCATTGCCATGAAGGGCGGTAAGGGCCCTTGGGCAGACGACCCCACCAAGAGCGAAGGCAATGGAGGAAACGAAAATGTTATTATCGAAGATTGCACCTACGGATTCTGTCACGGTTGTCTCACCTGTGGTTCCGAATCCATCTACAACCACAATATTATCCTGCGCCGTATCCAGGTGGATGAGGCTGCCCGTCTGTTGTGGCTGAAGATGCGTCCCGATACTCCGCAACGCTACGAATATATCACGGTAGAGAATATCACCGGTTCGGTAGGTCAGTTTATCTATATCCAACCTTGGACACAATTCTACGATTTGAAGGACCGCAAGGATCCCCCCATGTCGTACAGTGACCATATCACTATGCGTAACTGCCAGATGGAGGTAGGTACATTCTTCAATGTAAAGAGCCAGGACGACCAGTACAAGCTCTCCAACTTCCATTTCGAAAACCTCGATATCAAGGTGACGAAGAATGCCGCCTTCAATCAGGAGTATGTCGAAGGTTTCACCGTAAAGAATGTAAATTTGCAAGAAAATAAATAATTAAGTATAATGGAAACAACACCTAACAAATACATCACTGTAGCCTATAAGCTCTATGTGATGAACGACGGAAAGAAAGAGTTAGTGGAAGAGGCCCCCAAGGCACATCCCTACCAGTTCATTTCAGGCATGGGCATCTCATTGGATGCCTTCGAAGCCGAAGTTACTAACTTGAATGCTGGCGACACATTCGATTTTACCATCCCCTGCGCCCAGGCATACGGCGAGTACGAGCAGGAGCGTGTAGTAAAACTCGACAAGCAAGTATTCTGCCGCGACGGAAAGTTTCAGTCAGAGTACATCTATCCGGGTGCTTACGTGCCCTTGGTGAACGAAGATGGTAACCATTTCCAAGGACTGGTCCTTGAAGTGAAAGAGTCAGAAGTCATCATCGACCTCAACGATCGCTTGGCCGGTAAGGACTTGACTTTCGTTGGCGAAGTGGTGGAGAACCGTCCCGCTACCAACGACGAAATCAAGAGTATGATCAACATGCTCACCAGCGGTGGATGCGGTTGCGGATGCGACAGTTGTGGTGGTGACTGCGATGGTCACGACGGTGGCTGTGGCGGTTGCGGTGGACACTGTCATTAAGCATTCTTCTTTTGACATAAGAACATAAGTACATAAGGTTGTGTTTTCTTCTTTCTGTTCTTTTGTTCTTATGTCTAAAATCAGAACTCTGTGTCTTTGTGTCTCCGTGTTCTAAAAAAGTAAATGATAGGTGTCGTCCATGTCAACTTATCAATTCAATAACTTATCAATTCAAAAGCTATGAATACTTTCGGTAACATTTTCCGTCTCACCACCTTTGGTGAGTCTCACGGAGTTGGTATTGGAGGCGTTATTGACGGATTTCCTGCAGGCATCGCTTTGGATATGGATTTCATTCAGAGCGAACTGGACCGGCGGAAACCCGGGCAGTCCAGAATTACTACCGACCGCAAAGAGGCCGATCAAGTGGAGTTCCTTTCCGGCGTATTTGAAGGGAAGAGTACAGGATGCCCCATAGGCTTCTTGGTACGCAACACCAACCAGCACTCCAACGATTACGAGAATCTGCGTACCCTTTATCGCCCCTCCCACGCCGACTACACCTATACACAAAAGTATGGACTGCGTGACCATCGTGGTGGAGGCCGTTCATCAGCCCGCGAGACCATAGCCCGTTGCGTAGGCGGAGCCTTGGCCAAGTTGGCATTGAATCAACTGGGGATTACCATACAGGCCTACACCTCGCAGGTAGGAGATATTGCATTGGAGAATGATTATCGTAAGTATGATCTTTCTGTTACTGAGACCAATCCAGTACGTTGCCCCGACCCGGCGAAAGCCGCTGAGATGGAAAGCCTTATTGCCGAAGTGAAGGCTGTGGGCGATACCATTGGAGGCATCATCACCTGTGTCATCCAAGGTTGTCCTGTTGGATTGGGCCAACCCGCCTTTGGCAAACTGCATGCCGCCCTTGGCAGTGCCATGCTCAGCATCAACGCCGTCAAGGGATTTGAGTATGGCGAAGGTTTTGCCGGTGTTACTGCACGAGGTTCGGAGCAGAACGACATCTTTTACAACAACCACGGTCGTGTCGATACCCGCACCAACCATTCCGGTGGTATACAGGGAGGCATCAGCAATGGGCAGGACATCTACTTCCGTGTAGCCTTCAAGCCCGTAGCCACCTTGCTGATGGAGCAACCTACTGTGGATATGGAGAGTAACGATACCCTTGTCAAAGCCCGTGGCCGTCACGACCCTTGTGTGTTGCCCCGTGCTGTGCCCATTGTCGAAGCCATGGCCGCTATGACCATCCTCGACTATTATCTTATCAACAAGACCACACGATTATAGAACCCTCTTTTTGTGTAGGTGCTCTGTAAACACCTTTATAGCGGAACAGTTCCAATACAACTGTTCCGTTTTTTTTGATGTGTATATAATCGAGGACGTAGGATTAAGTTTTATTGGTGTTTACCGGACACCAATATTTCATAATAAAACTTCATTGTAGGGTTATTTCCCATATAAAGTGATAGTGTCGGAATATTCATCTCCTTCAATGTCCCGACATTTAAACGTTGTTGTCGTTAATTCTATAATTTCAAGACAGCTAACCTCTATATGGCCGTCTTCAAATACATCTTTCAAGATAATGTATTTTCCGTCGCTTATCTTTCCAACT